>JADMIN010000779.1 GCA_015478575.1 Ktedonobacterales bacterium
CGCGACGACTACCCGCTCTACGACCTGCTCACCTGCGTGCGCCTGGGCATCACCGTTGACCAGCCACACGCCGAGCGCCCGCGCAACGACGAGGCCCACCTCAAGGGCGCCGGCGAGCTGGCCGCGCTCTTCGCGCCGCTGCCCTGGGGCGCCGCCGCCCTCGCCGCCAGCGCGGCGGTGGCCGCCCGCTGCGACCTCTCACTGCTCAAAGGCGTCTGCACCGCCCCCCACGTCACCGTGCCCACCGGCGAGACGCCGGCCACGCATCTCCGCCACCTCTGCGCAGCCGGCCTGGCGTGCCGCTTCCCCATGACCGCCAGCGCGTCCAGCGCGTCCAGCGCGCCCAGCGCGTCCAGCGCGCCCAGCGCGTCCAGCGCGCCCAGCGCGCCCTCGTCGCCGTCCTCCACCGCGCCGGCGCACCCTGATGTCCCACCACGCGCCGGAGAAGCGGGAGCGGCGGGAGGGGCAGTAGACGCCTACCGCCGCCAGCTCGAGCATGAGCTGGCCGTCATCCAGCGCCTGGAGCTGGAGGAGTTCTTCCTCTGCGTCCACGATATCATGGCCGCCGCCCGTGGCATGGGCATCCGCTGTAGTGGGCGCGGGTCCGCCGCCAACAGCCTCGTCGCCTACTGCCTCGGCATCACCGGCGTGGACCCGCTGGCGCACGGTCTGCTCTTCAAGCGGTTCCTCAATCCGGAGCGACGCGGCATGCCGGATATTGACGTGGACGTGCAGAGCGACCGCCGCGACGATCATTAGCACGGCGTATTGAAAGACGACGATGATCCATTCGAAGCGGGCGACGATTTTCAGGCCCAGAATGGCGAGCGCGGTGATCAGCAAATTCCAGCCGGCGCCGACGCAGAAAATCACCCAATGATCGTCGATGTGGGAGGGCGCGAACAGATCGATGGTGTAGATGCCGGCGGGTATGGTCAGGGTGGTCGTGCCGAGCGTGTAATAGAGCAGGATCATCCATCCCGACAGAAAGCCCAGGTAGGGGTGGAATACCCGCGCCACCCAGGTGTACGTGGCGCCCGAGCTCGGGTCCCAGCGATTCAGGCGCTGGTAGGCGATTGCAATCCCGATCATGGGCACGAAGCAAATCAAAATGGGCAGCACGCCGCCGTAGCCGCTGACCGCCACCAATCCTGCGAGGCTCACTGCCAGCGTTTGCGCCGGTCCGGAGCTCGACAGGCCCATGATGATGGCATCACCCAGGCCGACGCGGTCGCGTTGCACGGTGGGGACGCTCAAGGGTTTCTAGCGTGCGTGGGGGCAGCGAGACATTAGGTCATTATAATGAATTACTCCAATGTCATCAACCCTTCTGCGCTCACGCGGGGCCAAGTGCACACTGCCGCCTCCGGCGGCAGGACGAAAAGGATCCGGTAAGCTTGCGCGATGATTCAGCTGCGAACCGTTACCGCCAGCCGCTACGTGACCCCGCTGCGCGAAGGCGGCTCTTTACCCGCCATCGTCGAAGCCGACGACGAGGGGATGTATGTGTTGAAGTTTCGAGGCGCGGGGC
>JADMIN010000074.1 GCA_015478575.1 Ktedonobacterales bacterium
CTCGCGCTCCCCGCGGGAATGCTCGACCGCCGTGAGCGGAGCGCGAAGCGCAAGACCAGCAGCGAGACGGCACCCATCCCCAGCACCAAGCCGCCGATTAGCAGCGGATCCACCCCCACCGGAGCGCCACGTGCCACGCCCGTATCGAAGAAGATGAACGAGCCAAGCGCCAGTGAGACCAGCGCACCAAAGGTCAGCACACCATGCGTCGGCACCCGCATATCCACCGCGAGCAGGAGAATGCCCAAGAGCATCAGCGCCAGCCCTGACCAATTCGGACTGAGTGCCTGCGCGCCGAAGAGAAAGAGCAGCAAAGCGATCGCGCCCACGGTGCCGGGCACGATGGCACCGGGATGTGACAACTCCAGATAGATGCAGAGCGCCGCCACTATGAAGAGCAAGAACAGCACATTGGGATCGAGGAAGACCGTCTCCACCTGATTGATGAACGTCGGCTGCAATTCGCGCATGGGCAGCCCAGCGGTACGCAGAGTGAAGTTTGTACCATTACTAAACTTGCCCTGGTAGCCCTCGAGTTGGTTGATGAGATCGGTCAGCGAGGCGGCCTGAAGGTCAACGAGGCGCAGAGAGAGGGCCTCACTAGTGTCGAAGGAGGCCGCCTCATCCACCATGCGTTCCGCGTCGCTCACATTGCGCCCATAGCTGGTCTGGATCGAGCGAACCTCAGCATCGAGGTCATTCTTGAGCTTTTTGTCGAGCGTGGAGGGAATATCCGCTCCGCCTGAAGCGATGGGGCTGGATGCGCCGATACGCGTATTAGGCGCCATCGCGGCGATAGGCGCGGCAATGGTCATGAGCGCGCCCGCCGAACCGGCGCGCGCGCCCGCTGGCGCCACGTACACCGCGATCGGGACGGTGCTAGTCAATTCCTTCTGCATGATCCGCTTCAGCGAATCGAGGTCGCCCCCTGGCGTATCCAACGTGATAATGAGGAGCGCGGCGCCATCCTGCTGCGTCGTATCAATCGCGTCGCTGAGAAAGCGAGCGGAAGCGGGGTCTACATCGCGATCAAACGTGACGTGATCAATGTGGCCGCCCGCAGCGCGCGCGACCGCTGGGCGCGCGATGCCGAGCGCGACACCAAGGACGCCGGCGAAGAGCAGCAGCAGGAGCACACGAGCGAGACGAGGCCGGGTATCCCGCGCTACGGGCATGTGGGCACGGGCCTGGTAGTACGCCAGACGCACTGGGCACCTCCCTAAGAGCCAAACGCACGACAACGCGAGCGGGCATCTGTGGGATAGAGTATAGGAGCCTGTCTGCCTGCTGTCAAGCACGCCATCAAGCACTCCTCTGGAGGATATACGTCGCGAGCGTAGTGTTTGTCGCATGCTCGCGCTGGTAGGCCCGTTTGGGCGGTAGGGGGGGCCATCCGTGACCCGTTGCCGTGACCCGTTGCCGTGACCCGTTGCCGTGACCCGTTGCCGTGACCCGTTGGGCACTGAACGGCGGCTGATGTGTTCTGCGATACAATATCGAGAGCGCACCCAATCCAGCGCGCTCAATGTAGACGACCACTGGTGGTCGAGTATCTGAGGAGAGAACTCGTGGCAACAGATCAACAGCAATTCGATATACTCGTCATCGGCGCGGGGCCGGGTGGCTATGTGGCGGCCATCCGCGCGGCACAACTTGGCGCGCGCGTGGGCATCGTCGAGAAGCAGTACATCGGTGGCACCTGCCTCAACGTCGGCTGCATTCCCTCCAAGGCCTTGCTCCACATCGCCCAGGTCTACGCTCAGTTCGCTGAACTGGGGAAGATGGGTATCCAGGTGACACAGCCGCCCGCGTTCGATATGCCCACCGCCGTCACCTACAAAGACAAAGTGGTCAAGCAGCTCACTGGCGGCGTGGCACAATTGCTCAAGGCCAATGGCGTGGCGATCTTCGAAGGCGCGGCGGACGTGCGGGCGCCCAATCTGGTCTCCGTCCAGCTCAAGGACGGCACGACACGGGAATTGCGCGCGGACAAACTGATCCTGGCCAATGGCTCGGTGCCGATCCGCCCGCCTTTCCCGGGCCTAGATGGGCGCAATGTGATCTTTAGCGATGACGCGATGAATATGCCCAAGGTGCCCGAAAGCCTGATCTGCATCGGCGGCGGCATCATCGCCGTCGAGCTAGCCTGCATGTTTAACGCGCTGGGCACGAAGGTGACCATTGTCGAGATGCTGCCCGCCATCATCGCTAATGAGGATGAGGAGGTCAGCAAGGCGCTGGCGCGCTCCTTCACCAAGCGTGGCATCGAGATTTTCACCAACACGCGCGTTGAGGCCATCGCGGATGCTGGCCAAGCCAAGCGTGTCACCGCGAGCGCCGCTGATGGGCAGAAGACCTTCGATGGCGAGTACGTACTCGTCGCGGTCGGACGCCAGGCGAATCCCGCTGGGTTGGATGGGTTGGCGCGCGCCGGACTGAAGATGGAGCGCGGGCGTGTCGTGGCGAACGAGCAGATGGAGACGAGCCTAGCGGGTGTCTACGCCATCGGCGATCTCGTCGGGCGCACCTGGCTCGCGCACGTCGCGATGACCGAGGGTGAGGTCGCGGCGGAGAACGCCACGGGCCACGACGCGCGCATGGACTATACCGTGGTCCCACGGCCCATCTTCACCTTCCCCGAAGTCGCCTCGGTGGGCCTCTCAGAGGCGCAGGCACGCGCGCGCGGCGGCGAGATCCACGCGGAGAAGTTCCCTTGGGTGGCGAACGGCAAGGCGCTGGCCAGCAGCGAGACGGAGGGCTTCACCAAAGTCATCCTGGGCGCGTATGGTGAGATTCTGGGCGCGGCGATCTTTGGCCCCGACGCTACCAATCTCATCACTGAGTTCTCGCTGGCGATGCGAGCGGAATTGACGGCGGACGAGGTGGTAGCGACCATCCACCCCCACCCGACCTACAGCGAGGCGTTGCGTGAAGCAACCTTGGCCGCCGAGGGCCACCCCATCCACATCTTCATGCGCCAAGCCACCGCCCAGCGATAACTTCATCCTTTCCACCCTTCCCTGGCGAGGGCAGAGGAAACGGCAGTGCCCTCCGTGGCATGGTCATCCTCCCCAGATGGCGAGGGGCGCGCCTGCCAGAATGGCGGGCGCGCCCGCGTGCCGCGCGGTGTATACCAGAAGATATCCCATCGCGCTGAAAAGCCTCTCCATGCTGGAAGCCTCTCGCTCAGCGGCCACCGATGGGCACAGCCACCAGGGGAGGGGGAACGCGATGCGGGGATTCTATTGGCTGATTGAGGGCACGCTGGCTGGGTGCGCGTTGCCCGGTGGGCGCGGAAGAGATCGGGGCGGGGCCACACTGGAGGACGATCTCGCCTGGTTGCGCGGCCAGGGCATCGGCGCGCTTCTTTCGCTTACCGAGACGCCGCTGGACCAGGAGGCGCTGGCCCAGCAGCGTCTGGAGGGCCTGCATCTGCCGGTGCCTGATCTCGCCGCGCCTACGCCAGCGCAATTGGCGCGCGCGCTCAGCTTCATTGACTGGCAGCGCGCACTTGGCCGCGCCACCGCGGCCCATTGCCTGATGGGGCAGGGGCGCACTGGCACCGTCCTCGCCGCCTATCTCATCCGCGCTGGTGCCCCCACCGACCTGGCGCTACGCGAAGTGCGCAGCCGCTGCCCCGGCGCGGTGGGCAGCCTTGAGCAGGAGCGCGCCCTGCTCGCCTATGCCGCGCGCCGCGACTGGATGCTGTGAAGTGCGCTCTTGACGTTGCGAGGGATGTGCCATAGGGTGAAGGATAGCACACGGCAGGCCAGCGGAGCGGGCGCGCCATCCGGCGAAGCGATGGGAGCGAGCAGCCATGCGACAGAGCGGGGTACAGGCCCACCAACTCCACGCGGGGCAGTTCCTTCTGGGCTTTGCTGGCGGCTTCCTGCCCATCGTCATCGAGATTGGCGATCTCGCGGATTCGCTTTCCAGGGAAATCTTTTCCATGATTCAGGCGCTCGGTTGTCTGGCCTATATCGCCGCCCTGATCGCCACAATCAGTTGCTTCGCTTCCAGCCGTGCCCGCTCCGTGGGGATTGGGCTGCTCGCTGGTATCGTCATCACCACGCTGCTGGCTCTTGTCTGGGCCGTGGCCGCCGCGAGCGCCACGTAGCCAGCAGCGATGCGCGCGAGCGGCGCCAGAAGCCACACCGCGTCCCCTGCCGTCGCTCATCTGTATCTGTTTGGTGGCGCGACCAGGTGAGCAGATGCCCGCGTCGCGGAGAGATTTACGCGCTCGCCACCGTCTCGGTCCCCGTGGCCTCGAAGTCCTGAGCCGTGACCTGGCCCGCGCCGACAGAGACGTGCAGCGCGTTGAAGACGACCGTGAGCACGCTGGCAACGACAAGATTGAGGATCAGCGAGTAGATCGCGGCATAGCCATAGAAGACCTGCGAGCCGATATGCAACGCATACGTCGTGCTGATGGTCCCGCTCTTCAGCGACATCAGCGTTCCCGTGACCATGCCGACCGCCCAGCCAGCCAGCAACCCGTAGCGATGGAACCAGTTGGTATAGAGGCCAAGCACGATGGCTGGCAGCGTCTCGATGATCCAGACGCCGCCGAGCAGTTGGAGATTGATCGCATACTGCGTCGGCAGGAAGATGATAAAGAGCAGCGCGCCAAACTTCACAATCAGCGAGACCAGCTTGGCGGTGGTGGCCTCTTCCTTCTGCGAGCAGTTCGGGCGGAAATACTCTTTATATATGTTACGGGTGAAGAGGTTCGCCGCGGAGATGGACATAATCGCCGCCGGCACCAGCGCGCCAATCGCGATGGCCGCGAAGGCGAAGCCAACAAACCAGCTCGGAAACTGATTCAGAAAGAGCGCGGGCACCGCGAACTGCCCGTGATAGGTGGCAAAGCCGGCGGCATACGCGGCGTTCTTGCCAACGCCGGTCGCGATCGCCATGTAGCCCAGCAAGGCGATTAGCCCCAGTAGAAAGGAGTATGCGGGCAGCAGCGCGACGTTGCGCTTGATGACGCCGCGGCTGTTGGAACTGAGCACGCCCGTCACCGAGTACGGATACATAAAGAGCACCAGGGCGGAGCCGAGCGCCAGGGTAGAAAACGCCAGATAGCCCGCCGTGCCTTGCCCTGGCCTGATAAGCGCCTTGGGCAATTTCGTCCTGGCCGCGGCGAAGATGTTCTTATAGCCAGCGACAATGCCACCGTGGCCGGCGTGGGCAGCGACCTGTGCGGGAATGATGAGGACGGCGGCGATGATAGTGATATAGATCAGGAGATCTTTCACCAGCGCGATCATTGCGGGAGCGCGCAACCCACTGGTATAGGTGTATGCCGCGAGAATGACGAACGCGATAATCAGCGGCAGATCGGCCAGCAGGCCCTTCCCGGAGATGCCCATCGCGGCGATCACCACTTGGATGCCGACGAGCTGGAGGGCAATGTAGGGCATGGTCGCCAGAATGCCAGTGAAGGCGACGGCCAGGGCTAATCCACTGCTGCCGTGGCGCCCGCGCACAAAGTCCGCGGCGGTAATGTAGTGGTGTGTGCGGGCGACAGACCAGAGGCGGGGCATGATGATGAAGATGAAGGGGTAGGTGATGATGGTATAGGGAAGGGCGAAGAAGCCAATGGCGCCGGAGCCGTAGACCAGCGCGGGCACAGCGACGAACGTATAGGCGGTATAGAGATCGCCGCCGAGCAGGAACCATGTCACGACGGTGCCAAAGCGCTGGCCAGCGAGGCCCCACTCGTGGAGCGTATCCAGATCACCTCGGCGCCAACGCCCGGCCAGGAAGCCTAGGACGGTCACGAACGCGAACAAGACGACAAAGACGATGATGGCCACCCAGTTCGGACGGTTCATGTGTTGCTCCCCTGTTCTTAAAAGCGGCTGTGCCGCGTCCCAAAGACCAGCGGTTGTGCCAGGTGGAAGCGCCCGCGAGCGCCTTATCTGGTCATTCGGTATACCAACGCGGTCAAGAGCGCACTGAGAATGACCCAGAGGAACAGGTACCAGTAGAAGAACGGGATGCCCCCGGCCAGCTCGGGTTGCTCTCTGGCATAAAATGGCATCCACAGCGTCGCGATGAATGGGATGAGCAGTAACAGCAGCCAGAGTTGCTTGCGCTTGTTCCCTTCGACGGAGTCGTGGCGCATACGGTGGCTCCTCTCTTTACGGCGTCTCTATCACCATACGGACAATACTATCCAGGTACCTACGTGTCGTCACGTGGCGGATTGTGCGCTCTCGGTAGCTGATTCTGTGCCAGTTTTCCGAGCCGCGCGTATGGTAGAGAGAGCGGCATTTCCTTCCTCCGTGGGTGTGATAGGTTGCGTAGCAGGTCACGAAAGCGTTATTGATATCCCGTATGGCGCGTCACAGAGGAAAGATGCCGCCGGTCGGTGAGCACGGTGCCACGTTCCAGGCGCGGCCGGGGGAAAAGCCGGTGCGCTGGGCATCGGCGGTGATGCGATAGACGAGGGGCGTGATGGTGCGTGTACTCATCGTAGATGATGATCAGGCAATTCGCGAGACGCTGCGGTTCCTCTTGGAGGACGCGGGGCACCATGTGGCTGAGGCCGCCGATGGCCTAGCCGCGCTGAATGATCTGCGCCGCACCGAAGATCGCACAGTGGTGCTGCTCGATCTGATGATGCCCAAGCTCGATGGCGCGGGCGTCCTTGGGGCGGTGGCGGGCGACCGCCGCCTCTCCTCTCAACATGCCTATGCCCTCGTCACCGCGACGCACCAGACGCTCAGTCTGGCGTTCATGAATCTGCTCTCAAGCCTCTCCGTCCCAATGGTACGCAAGCCTTTTGACATTGACGCGCTCCTCGATCTCGTCGAGCGGATGGCCGATCGCCTCAACTGAGCGTCACCGAACTGAGCGTCACCGAACTGAGCGCCATCGCGCCCGTTTGGGTACTTCCGGGCTAGAGCGTGTGACCGGCTTTGACCTCGCCTCGCCCTGAGTGACATACTTTTGCCCTGGTGGGCAGACGATGTTCGCAACGCCGCCCGTATGCGCGTGGGCGTGGCGAACATGGGGCGCTATGTCCCCACGCGGCAGGGTGACGGCGGCGCAGGGAGGGATGACGTGGCGGGACGAAGGCGGCAGCAAGCGGCAAGAGGTGACGTACCACCAGTCAAGCGCCAGCCCACTGAAGAGATGCGGGAGATCGCCTCTCACCATACGGTGCCCCTCCCGCCGCCCGCGGGCGGCGCCCAAGCGCCTGGCGCATCCAGCCCTGCCACGCGCCGCGCGACAGCGGCGCATGCCACCCTTCCTGGCGCATCGGGCATGCGCCGCACCGGCACGCCGGGCATGCGTGAGCAACTGGCCGCGGGCACAAGCGACAGCCATCGGGGGTCATCGGGGGAATCGCCCACCATCCCACACGCACGTGTCCCGGTCACCGCCGCCACCAGTTCCGCGCGCCAGCTCGCGCCACGCGCGGAGCAGGCGCCACCCCCGGTGCTCATCCGCGGGGCGGCTCGTCCGCGTCGGCCCGCCGCGCATATCGTGCCACGACGCAACGGTCCACGCTCGGCGGCGGCGCAATTTGTCGGCGCGATGGTCGTCGCCGTCGCCCTCATAAGCGCGGTAACGTTGGCCTCGCCACTCGGTCAGACAGTGGGCATCAGCAGTACATTCCAGGTATACGCCAACGCCATCTCCTGGATTCCCACGCCCACCCCATCACCGACACCGCGCCCCACGCCAGTACCCCAGGTCGTCGTGCCCAGCGGCCCGCCGCACTACGCGAATCCAGGAACTCAGGCCATTGTCAATGAGATTGTGGCGGTATTTGGTCCCTACGCGCAGGGCGCGCTCAACATCGCACGCTGCGAATCCGGCTATGACCCGAACGCCTGGAACCCTTTTCCCGTCTTGGGCAGCCACGCATCGGGCGTGTTCCAGATTCTCTATCCCATCACCTGGAACGGCACATCGTATGCCCGGTACTCGCCGTACAACGCCGACGACAACATCCGTGCGGCGTATGAGATCTTCCGGCGCGATGGCTATTCGTGGCGCGAGTGGGAGTGCAAGCCGTATTGAGCGGGCGCGCTCCTCGCGGGTGCGTTTCACTCTGGTGGGCGCCTTCCGCGTATGCGCTCGCTGGCGCGCTCATTGGCCACCCGCGCGGGCGGCGAGCGCCTTGAGATCCACTGAGTCGTCAGCAAGCTCCTCTGGGCGGAGCGTCGCGCCCGCGGCCACGAGTTTCTTGAGCGCTAGAAACTCACGGACGCGGTTGACCGCAAGCGCGGCGCGCAATCGCCCCTCATACACATAGCACGCCGCGAACGCGCCGTCGTCTGGGCGCCCACGCAGCACGAGGCGGTCCCAGCGCGGAGCGACACCGGCCATCTGCGTGCGCCAGTCATACTGATCTGACCAGAAATACGGCACCGGGGCGTAGGAGACATGGCGGCCAAGGAGGTTGAACGCGGCGACCTCTCCCTGACGTAGGGCGTTATCCCAGTGCTCCAGCCGCACCCGCAGCGAGCGCGCGGCTCCAGCGGGCGTGTACGGCCATTCGGCGGCATCGCCCACGGCAAAGATGCCCGGCGCGGATGTCTGGCAGCCACTATCCACCAGCACACCATTGCCCAGGGCCAGGCCTGAGCCTGCGAGCCAGGCGACATCGGGCCGCACGCCGACACCGACCACCACAAAAGCGCATGGAACGCGCGCGCCGCTGGCGGTGACGACTTCTTCAACGCGCTCACCACCACGCAGCTCGATCACTCCTTCACCCAGCCGTACGTCTACAC
>JADMIN010000780.1 GCA_015478575.1 Ktedonobacterales bacterium
GTAACTGCTCAGAAGGCGTTGGGAGCGGTGGTGGTGAGCCGTGGTAGAGTACAAGCATGAGCGAGCAGGAACGGGTGGCTCAACTCGAAGCGGAGAATGCGAGCCTGCGCCAGCAACTGGCAGGGGCGCTGGCGGTGATTGCGCGCTTGGAAGCAACGGTTGCGTGCCAAGCGGAGCGCATCACGGCATTGGAAGGCCGCCTCGCCAAGGACAGTCACAACAGCAGTAAACCGCCTGCTAGTGACGGACTGGCACACCGGCCGCATCCGCGTCGAGTGACTAGTGGCAGGCGATCCGGTGGGCAACCAGGACATCCCGGTCAGACCCTGACACTGGTCGAGATGCCGGATGTAGTGGTGACACATGCCCCCAGTTGCCGCATCCAGTGCCAGCATGAGCTCGCGGGCGTGCCGGGCCGGGTGGTGGAACGCCGCCAGGTGCATGACGTGCCGCCGCTGCGGCTGGAAGTCACCGAGCATCAGGCGGTAGCGGTGCGCTGCCCCGTCTGCCAGGTGGTGACCTGCGGGACCTTTCCCCCCGAGGTGACGGTTCCCGCTCAGTATGGGGCGCGGTTGCGCGCCGTGGCGGTCTACTTGAACCAGTATCAGTTGGTGCCCGAAGAGCGCACGCATGAGGCACTTGCCGACCTGTTTGGCTGCACGGTCAGCGATGGGAGTATCGCGACCTGGGTCGACCAGATCGCTGGGCGGCTCGCCCCGACGGTGGCGCGGATTGCTGACTTCGTGGCGGCAGGACCCCATCAGCACGCCGACGAGACCGGCGTGCGCATCGCGGGCCGCCTACACTGGCTGCACGTCAATAGCACGCGTTGGCTCACGCACCTGGCGTGGCATCCCAAGCGGGGCAAGGAGGCCTTGGAGGCCATTGGCATTTGGCCGCGCTTCCACGGACGGGCCACCCATGACCGCTGGGCCCGCTACGACGCCTATCACGCGTGCCACCATAGCTGGTGCGGGGCGCACTTGGTACGTGACTTGACCGTTCTGGCGGAGGAGCAGCACCAGGGGTGGGCAGAGGCCGTACGGGACCTCTTACTGGCCATGCATGCCGCCGCCCAGCAGTGGCGCGCACACGGCGCCGCGTGGATGCCCGTCCAGGAGCGGGCCGAGTGGATCGCGGCGTACCACGAGCTGGTGGCCCAGGGCTATGCCACCCACCCTCCGCCGTCACCGCCCGCGACCGGGAGCAGCCAGCGGGGGCGGCGGAAGCAATCGCCCGCCAAGCATCTTTTGGATGCGCTGCTGGGGCAGGCAGATCGAGTGCTGGCCTTCCTGGCCGATCTGCGCGTGCCCTTCACCAATAATCAGGCCGAGCGCGACTTGCGCATGGTCAAAGTACAGCAGAAAATCTCAGGCACGTTCCGCAGTGAGGCCGGCGCAACCGCTCACTGCCGCATCCGCAGCTATCTTGGCACCATGCGCAAGCAAGGCCAGGGCATGCTGGATGCCCTTACGGCTGCCTTCCTCGGTCGCCCCTTCCCCATCGCTCAGGAGTACTGAGCAGATACG
>JADMIN010000781.1 GCA_015478575.1 Ktedonobacterales bacterium
CGCCACAGCCAGGGGCGCCACAGCCAGGGGCGCCACAGCCAGGGGCGCCACAGCCGCTTGGCACGATGCAGCCGCCGGCGCTCGCGCTGGGGAGCATCCTGCTGCGCCGCTATTCCATTGATGGCTACATCGGCGGGGGCGGCTTCGGCTACATCTATCTGGCGAGCGACCTCGCACTCGGCCACCGCCGCGCCATCAAAGAAGCCTTCTGCCGCGATGCTTACGCGCAGCACCAGTTCCGCCTCGAAGCGGAATTCTTGCTCAATGCGCGCCATCCTAACTTGGTGCGTGGCTACGCGGTCTTCGAGCACGCTGGGCGGCTCTATCTCGTAATGGATTACGTGGAAGGTCATACGCTCGAAGACATCGCTATTGAGCACATCCGCCGCACGGCGCGCGCCCTACGCGAGGCACAGGTGCTCGATTGGATCATTCCGATCTGCGACGCCGCCCAGGCACTGCACTCACAGCCCGTGCCGATCATTCACCGTGATATCAAGCCCGCGAACATCAAGCTGAACGCCACGGGGAGTATGCCCGTCCTCATTGACCTCGGGCTGGCTAAGCTCTATGCCCAGGGCACGAATACCCTCCAGGCGGCATTGGCGTTCACGCCGGGCTACGCGCCACCGGAGCAGTACCGCGCGAGCGGCGCGACTGACCAGCGCACCGATGTCTACGGCCTGGGGGCCTCGCTCTATTATCTGTTGACGGGCTACCAGCCGCTAGAGGCGCCCGCGCGGCTCAGCGCCCAGGCGCTGCCGCCACCGCGCACGCTCAATCCCCTGCTCAGCGCGGCAGTGGAGGCCGTCGTCCTCAAGGCGATGGCGCTGGACCCCGCCGAGCGCTACCAGACGGCGATCGAATTGGAGCGAGATCTGCGCCTGGCACGGTCGGCGCTCGATAGCCCCGCGATGCGGTCAATTACGCAGCCATCGCTGGCGAACCTGCCGGCGCAGCCAGCCACGCCGAGAGACAGCGCGCGCGCGGCAGCGGAAGAAAGGCCGCGTCCATGTCCACGCTGCGGTGCGATCAATGCGGCCGTGGCGCGCTTTTGTATGCGCTGTGGCGGCCAGCTCGCCCCTGAGCATGCGAGCGCCCGACCCGCGGTTGGAGTTGGGGAGAGCGATGTGATATCGGGGATGCCCGCTCCCGCGGCGAATGGGATGGGCTACCAGGGACCGCAAGCGCAGCCACGCGGGAGGAACGCCCGGCCCGCGCCATCAGCGGCGCGGAACCGCGGGCCAAGATACCCAGCCGCGGTAGGCGTAGGTCCGCTCGATACGGGCGCGGTGGGCATCGAGTGGGCGCCGCTCTTTCCTCACGCCGTCGCCTCAGCCGTACGGGCGGCGGAGCGTGCGTGGCCGTTCGCGGCGTCACGGGCGAGCATGGAGCGCGTGGTCAGCCGTGCGCTCAACCTGGGCGCCTCCACTCCAGAGTTGGAGGCGTGGACGAGCATCTGCGCGGTACTCGCGGTGGCATGCGTCTCCCTGAGTCTGGCGGCGGCCTTCACACGGGTGCTGCTGGTC
>JADMIN010000075.1 GCA_015478575.1 Ktedonobacterales bacterium
GGTCTATCCAGATGGCATCCTGCCAGCAGACCATATGGACGCTCCCCCGGACGGAACCCTCCGCGGTCTGGCAGAGAGCAGACGCCCCAGGGCAGAAGGTCTCGTCAGTCGTGTTCGGTATGATCGATTCATAGTTGGCCGCTCCGACTGCCCACACTTGGATGATAACCGCCAGCGACAATCCCGCGATGGCGATCAGCGACCCAGCGAGAAGCATCCGTTTGGGCGGCGTGCCCCAGGCAACTATGCGCTCCATGACCGCACGCACGAGCGTACGGCGAGGAGGCACATGCGGAGGTGCGGCCGCTTGTCGTGGAGCATCCGCCTCGCGGGACTGTCTCGTGAGCTTAGCTAGTTTCATGAACTCAGCGCGCTTGTCGCCTTTCAGCCCAAGTGCGCGGGCCATTTTGATGAGCGTGTCTTCATAAGGAACCCCTCGCACGCCCCGCTCAAGATTGCTTATTTCCCTCGCTGAGAGCCCCACCTTTCGCCCCAATTGGTCCTGTGACAGGCCTTTCGCCAGGCGGTGTGCCCTCAGGGTATCTCTGAAACGCTCGAAATTCGGCTCCGCCATTTGCGACTCCCTGTCTCGGTGATGCCCTCTCCGTGACTTCTTTTGACCCCGTATCTGAGGCGGCTACTTGGCGACATACTATCATGGTGTTGGTCCCCTGCGCTAGGCACCTGCGCCCCACAAAAGAGTGTGGAACTGTTCCTTTACCAGAGTGTGGAACTGTTCTAGTTTAGGGCGTCACCTTTCACCCGTTTGGAGTAAAGTAGACGTGAGGCGAGGTGCCTTTCACGTGCTGGGAGTTTCGAGAGGAGAACCGTACGTGGATCATCGACCTACACCGCCTGCCTGGCCCACCGCTGTGGCGCCCAAGATGACATTCAAGCGGGCTGCTTGTGGTATCCTATGGACATTGTACACGCTGCTGCTGGCGTTCAACGTGTCCCGTCTCACGGAGGGGCCGGTCGACTCCACGACGGTCGTCTTTGCTGTTCTCGCATTCCTCTGTGGCTGGTACGCCTATCGTATCTGGACCTTCCAGGCTCGGCGGCTGGTGTTCTTCATCATCTTCTAGAGCCTGTTAAAGACCTGACGTTGATGGGTAGTAGAATGGAGGATGTCAAGCACGCAATCCACTCGCAAACCCTACCCGTCCGATGTCAGCGACGAGGAATGGGCGTTTGTCGCGCCCTACCTCGTCTTGTTGAGCGAAGACGCTAGCCAACGGCGCTATCCGTTGCGCGAGGTCTTTAATGGCCTGCGCTACGTCGTAAAAACCGGCACCCAGTGGCGCATGCTGCCGCACGATGCGCCGCTGGATGGCGGCGGGCAGCTTTGAGACCATGGTGGCCGACCTGTGAGGGATCTTGCGCCGGGCAGCGGACCGGCCCAACCCGCCGACGGCGGCGATCCTGGACGGCCGCACGCTGCAATCGACGCCCGAAAGCGGCCCCCGGGTCGGCTACGACGGGCACAAGCGCCGCAAGGGGTCCGAGGTCCATGTGGCGGTGGATAGCTTGGGCCATCTACTCGCGATAGTTATCACGTCGGCCAACGAGCAAGACCGCGCACAAGTCGCGGAGTTGGCTGAGGCGATCCAAGACAGAACCGGCGCCCACGTCAGCTTGGCCTATGTCGATCAGGGCTATACCAGAGAGGAGCTGGCCGCCACCCACGGTATCGCGTTGGCAGTCGTCAAGTTGCCTGAGGCCAAACGGGGCTTTGTGTTCCTGCCGCGCCGCTGGATCGTCGAGCGCGACTTTGCTTGGGTGGCACGCTTTCGGCGGCTTGCCCGCGATTATGAACGCCTGGCAGCCATGCTGGTAAGCTTGCATTTTCTGGCCTTCGCCTGTCTCATGCTCATCAGTTCATCCAATTAATCTTGAGTCCATAACAGGTTCTGGCGGTGGTGGTGAGTGCCCGCCGCAAGGGCAGTTGTCGGGTGCGCATCGGCCACATGCGCTCTCAAGGGTTATCGCCTCAAAGCCGGCTGGAGTACCGACTACCTGCTCAAATCCTTATTGCTGGCCGTTTGGATTGTAAATTGCCCCGCGCTCTATGATTTCGGTTGCTATATAAGCCACACTCTGGTATCCTATCTCTTGGTACCAGCAGAGAGTCGGCGGCGGCGAGGTGCGCCGTCACGGAGCAGAGAGAAAGAGTGTGAGGAGGCGAGACATGTCGCCAAAGGGAGAGCACCTCACGGGGCGTGAGATCGCGGGCTATCGGCTGCTGCATATTCTAGGGATCGGCGGCATGAGCGAGGTCTATCTCGCGCAGCAAGTGGAGAACCCCGCTGTGCTGGTCGCGCTCAAAGTGCTGTTGCCGGCATGGCAGCTTCCCCCACAGGCGCGGGCGAACTTTCACGCGCGCTTTCTACGTGAGGCGCAGGCGGCCCAGCGACTGCGCCATCCACACATCTTGCCAGTGCTCAGCTACGGCGAAGAGGGCGATGTCACCTACATGGTGCTGCCCTTCATGTCTGGTGGCACACTCGCCGACCGGCTGACGAAAGCGTCCCATGGAGTGCCGCTGGCCGAGGCGGAAGCGTATCTGACGCAGCTCGCCGACGCGCTCGATTTCGCGCACGCGCAAGGGGTAGTGCATCGCGACCTCAAGCCGACCAACGTGCTGGTGGATGACCATGACCAACTCTTCCTTGCCGATCTGGGAATCGCGCGCCTCGTCGATCCCGCCGATGGGGAGACGAGGCCGACGAACAGCCAGCCGCTAACGACGCTGACGATGACGGGGCAGGTGCTCGGCACACCGGTGTACATGGCGCCCGAGCAACTTGCCAGCGGGCGCGTCGGCCCCGCCGCGGATATTTACGCGCTGGGCATTGTGCTCTTTCAGATGGTGACGGGCGCGGTGCCATTTCAAGCGGAGACGTCCATCGGGCTGGCAATGCAGCATGTACAAGAGGCGCCGCCGCTGCCCCGCGCGCGCCGACTTGATCTGCCCGCCCCCGCCGAGGCGGCCATTCTGCGCGCGTTGGCCAAATCTCCTGAGGCGCGCTTCGCCAGCGCGGGCGCCCTCGCGCGTGCCTTCACCGCCGGGCTGCGCGGCGAGTGGACAGAGGGACTGGCGCCCACCAGCACCACCGCGACACCATCTGGCATCTCGCCCACCGTCGTGGCCACGCCGCTGCCCACCATCGTAGCCACACCAACACCCTATCCCGTCGGGTCCATGCCCTACCTGCCGCCGGGGTCGTATCCGCTGCCTGCGCCTCGGCGCTCTAGCTCGGCGCCCGCCGCACTCGCGGTGGTGGCTGTCGTGGCGCTGCTCGCCGCCGTCTTCAGCGCGCAAGCCTCCGGGCTGCTGCGCTTCGGCGGTGGCAATATCTCCTCACCACCTATCGGGCAAAAGGTTACTCCAACAGCCACCCGCTCTGTATCTCTCTGTCTGCGTATTCCGGGCTTCAGTGGACACGCAGGCCCAGCCTCCGCTGGATCAGAGTTTCCAGATGTGCCCTTTCCAGCCAATTCAGTGACCTATCTCTACCAACAGTTCAACGATGGCAACTATGCGTTCCAACTCTACAATGTATGCACAGCGTCATCTACACGTGCTTCTATTCAAGCATTCTATGCCACTAGGTTGCCAGCGAGCGGATGGTCACAATCAGCTAGGTATCCGTATGGGGGCGATTCGACTCGCGCATGCGGCGATCCCTATTGCTGGGTCAAGGGTAGGTCACCGACACGCTATGCTTCTTTGGAGCAAATTGGGGCAAATGGATCTTCGACTGTCTATCAGCTTCGCCTGGGATATTTGCCATGAACGGGCTATCCGCGAGAGGATTTGCGAGATGATCGGCCTATCTCCGCCAACGATGTTGATCATGAGCACCGATGGCACACAGCCGCCGACGCGCGTGACGCTGGCGAAGCCAGCGCTCTCGGTCGGGCGCGATCCCGGCAACGATATCGTGCTGGCCGACGCGGCGGTCTCGCGCCACCACTTCACCCTCACCCGCCAGGGCGAGGGCTGGCACGTCGCCTGCGCCTCCGGGGCGGGGCCGCTCTATGTCAACGGGCGCCCGTGCGCTAGCGCCGACCTGCGCCCCGGCGATCAGCTCGCCCTCGGCGGCATGGTGCTGCGGCTCGAGCTGCTCCCCGATACCGATGCGCTGAACACTCCCATCGGTGGACAAGCGCATACGCTGAGGGCGCAGGGCGCCGTGCCAACGCTGACGATTGAGTGCCCTGGCGGCCAGTTCGCCGTGCCGCTGCGCGACGCGACGATCACTATTGGCCGCGCGCCCACCTGTGGGCTGATCATCCCCGCGCGCGTCATATCCGCCCAACACGTGACGTTGCGCCGCGATCCCAACGGCGGCTACACGCTGTTAGCCGATCCGCACGCGCGTAACCCTTTTACCTATCATGGCGTTCCCGTGGCCAGCCACACCTTCCAGCACGGCGACACGCTGCTGGTTGGCACGCGCGAGAGCGGCGAATATGCCACGCTGACCTATGCCGCGCCTTATGGAACCCCAACCCATGGCGTCTCCGCGCCGCACTCCATGCCGTTGCCCACGCCCCCGCTCGGCGCGGAGGCCAGCATCGGGCGCGATCCCGCCAGCACCTACTGCCTGGCTAGCCCCATCGTCTCCTGGCGCCATGCTCGGCTGCGGCGCGATGCCGATGGCGTCGTGCTCGAAGACCTCGGTAGCACCAACGGCACCTACCTCAATCTGGCTCGTGTGGCGCACACGCAACGGCTGGCGTCCGGCGATGAGATCCGCATCGGGCCGTACGCTTTTATCTTCGACGGCACGCGGCTCGCGCCGCTCGTGGCCGCTGGTCCCGGCGCGGGTCTGCGCGTGGAGGCGCTGGACCTCGTGCGGACGACGCGCGGCGGGCAAACGACGCTGCTCGATCACGTGACGCTGGCCGCGGAGCCGGGCCAATTCATTGCCATCATCGGCGGCAATGGCGCGGGCAAATCCACGCTGCTCAAGGCACTGGCGGGCATCCAGCCAGCACAACACGGCGTGGTGCTCTTCGAGGGCGTAGATAGCTACCGACACTACGATCTCTTCCGTGGGCGCGTTGGCTACGTGCCTCAGGCCGATATCGTGCATCTGGCGCTGACCGTCGAGGAGGCACTACGTTATACGGCGCGGCTGCGCCTCTCGCGCGACCTGCGCGATGACGAGATCGCCCAGCGCATCCAGCACGTCCTCACGGCGGTGGACCTCGGCTCACACCAACGCAAGCTGGTCGGCGCGCTCTCCGGCGGCGAGCGCAAGCGCCTGAGCCTGGCGGTGGAGCTGCTGGCGGAGCCGCAGGTGCTCTTCCTTGACGAGCCGAACGCCGCGCTCGATCCCAATCACCGGCGCGAGCTACTCCAGACGATTCGCGGGCTGGTCAACCAGGGGCGCACGCTACTGATGGTGACACACTTCCGCGAAGATTTCGAGGCCTGCGACCGCGTGGCGGTGATGGGCCGTGGCGGGCGGCTCTGCTTCTACGGCCCGCCCAGCGAGGCACTGCGCTTCTTCGGCGTCGCGCATTACGAAGATATCTATACGCACATCGAGGAGGCCGTCCCCGCCGATAGCTGGCGCAAACGCTACCAGCAGCTACCGCAATACGCGCATGCGCTCCAGGCCAGCGCCGTCCAGCGCACCCTCGTCGCGAGTGGCGCGAGTGGCGCGAGTGGCGCGAGTTACGCGGGGACGCGCCAAGGGTGGAATCCCGGCGCCCGCGGCCAGCAGGTCTCGGCGTCGCAACAGTTTGAACTGCTGCTGGGGCGCTACGCGCGCATCCTCGCGCGTGACCGTGTCAATCTGGCGATTTTGCTCTTGCAGGCGCCGATCATCGGGGTAATTCTCGCGTTGGTCAGCAAAGCCGGCGCCTTCACGAGCGATGTTGGGCCGACCGACGCGCGGACGGTGCTCTTCTTCTTGGCGGTCGTCGCCATCTGGTTCGGCACGAGCAACGCCGTGCGCGAGATCAGCAAAGAGGGAGATATCTACCAGCGCGAGCGGCTGGCGGGGTTGCGCATCGTCCCCTACATCCTCTCGAAGGTCGGCGTGCTTGGGTTGCTTTGCCTGTTGCAGACACTAGCGCTGCTGCTGATCGTGACAGCCAAGACAGGTCTGCCGCCGAGCGGATCCAGCCTCTTCTTCTCGCCGTTGGCCGACCTCTATATCGGCACGGCGCTGGCCGGGCTGGCCGGGCTGGGCCTGGGCCTCTGCGTCTCGGCCTTCGCCAGTAATCCCGATAAGGCGGTGAGCGCGGTGCCGCTGGTGCTGTTGCCACAAATCCTGCTGGCGGGGGTGATCTTCCCGCTTAGCGGGCCAGTCCAGCCGCTGGCGGATGTGACGATCAGCCGCTGGGCCGTCCAAGCGCTCGGCACGACCGCGGACCTCAACCACCTCTATTACACGCCGACTGGGCGCAGGACGCCGAACTACAATCCCGACGACTACGATAGCAGTCCGAACGCGGCGAACTATCACACTGGCGTCAGCGACGGCGTTTCCTGGGCGGACGCGCAAGGCTCGCGGCGCCAGCGCGCCATCCTGCTCTGGACGGTCGAGGGGCTGCTCTTCATAACCTTCACTGGCGCGGCTATCGCACGCCAGAAAGCGAAAGATCCAAGTTGAGGACACCAACTGGACCAGCGGGTGATCCTCACCTCGTCACGCTAGTCGCTCATGAGCGCCGTCGTCAATGATGCTGCTGGCTTCTGGGCGTATGGTGTGGGAAAGGGGTGCGGGCGGCGTTCAGCGGCGGAAGGGATACCAGAGCTGGGCGAAGAGGTTGGTGGACATGCGCTCGCCATAGAGGCCATAGGCCGTCGAGGCGCGCCGCGGGAAGTAGTAGGTGCCGAAGAGCATATCAACGAACGGGAAGAGGCCGGAGAGATTTTTGTCCAGCCCCTCGCGCTCCGCCGTGTGATGCCAGCGATGAAAGGCCGGGCTGGCGATCAGCGCACGGAACGGCCCATAGCTCCACGAGACGTTCGCATGCAGCAGCAAAGGGTAGATGGCCAGGAACCCGATGTATGAGCCGAGCGTGAGCTTCGAGAAACCGAGGAAGAAGAACGGCACTGTGCTGCCCAGCTTGCTCACCACGGAATCCACCGGATGCACGCGCACCGATGCCAGCCAATCTATCTGCTCCGAGCTGTGATGCACCGCATGGAACGGCCAGAGCGCTGGCACGCGATGGAAGGCGCGGTGAATCCAGTAGCCAAAGATATCGCCCAAGAGGATGACCTCGAGAACCTGGAGCCATTGCGGCTGCGTGCTGAGTTGCCCGCCGCCGAGCTTGGGGATGAAGCGCACCGTCAGGACGAACGCGATGACGATGGCCACCGTTCCTAGGAACTTGGCGATGGGAATGAGGAGGAAGAAGTAGAGCGTATCGGTGAAGGAGCCGCGCCGCCACTTCCGCTGCGCCCGATCCTCTGGCCAGAGGGATTCGAGCGTCCAGAAGAGCGCGGCGAGCAACAAAAAGCCGATGAGTGTCTTGAAAAGCCCAGAGCCGGTGAAACGGCTGAGCGCCGGGCTGATAGCGAGCAGCATGGGCATGGTATTCCTCCCGCGAGACGCGCACGCGCAACGGACAGGCGGCCCCCGCCAGTCTCCCTGCCCCTCAGTCTAGCAGAAGATGCCGACGCGCGCCATACGCCCTGGAGAGGGAGAGGCGCTTGTCAGGCGCGGCGCATCTGGCGGATGGCGTGGTTGCGCCCGCGGGGTAGGCGCGGATATGATAGCAGCAGATGATCGTAACTGGGTCTCCGCCTGAGCGCGTCTCGAGCATGGGGGCGCGGAGGCCGAGAAGTAATGAGAGGAGGGGTTTGCGTGCAGCTTCGCTTCGAGCTGGGAGATGCCCAGGCGCCGCGCGGCCACGCGCTCCTCTACGCGCGGGCTTCGGGCGGCGCTGAGCGCTATCTGGCGACCTATTGCGTCGTCCTCCCCATTCAGTTCTCCATCGGCAAGTACCTGCCGCCGATTCTGGCCAGCCAGATGCCGATTGAAGCCATGAGCCAGGGCGTCGCGGATGTCAGCGCGATGCCGATTCCCCTGATGCTGGAGGATGCGGACTCGCTGGCCGCGCTGCGCCAACTGGCCGAGCGGCGGGGCGATGACTTCTGTGACCTGGGCACGCTCCTGATCGGCAACGACAGCCACCGCCTCACCTTCGCCGCGGAGGCCTGCACCGAATACGGCCAGCTCTACATGGCCTATCGCCGGAGCTGGCCCGAACCCGAGGCCCCCGGCGCCACCGCCCTGTCGCCACTAGACGACGTGGATGTGGACGCGATGGTGGCGTCGGTGCTGCCGGAGCGCGCGCGGCTGGGCGAGTTGGCCCGCCTCATCAGCTCCGCGCGCTATGCCCTCGAGGGCGGCGACCAGCGCCAGCTCGATATGATCACGCGCGACCTCCAGCGGCTGGCGCACTCGCTGCCGGAGAAGTATCGCGCCGAGTTGATGGTGGAGGCCGCGCTGCGCACGGACCCAACCGGCCCCCGACTGGCGGAGCTGTACCTCCAGCGCGCGTACAAACTCGCCGACGAGCACTATATTGATATTCCGCCCATCGAGCAGGAGATCCGGGCGCTGCGCGGCGGTGAGGACGAGGGCACGGTGGGGCCTGTTACACCCTGAAGCATGAGTGTGATAGACGAGAGCGATGATAGACGAGAGCGATGATAGACGAGAGCGATAGAGGAGCGACGAGACGGCTATGGTGACGAC
>JADMIN010000076.1 GCA_015478575.1 Ktedonobacterales bacterium
CGTATGGACGGCTATAACATCTGCCAAGTCGTGCGCAAAAATATGGCCTATCACGACCTCCCGATCATCATGCTCAGTGGCAAAGATGGCCTCTTTGATAAGATGCGAGGCAAGCTGGCTGGCTCAAATGAATACATTACCAAGCCATTTGATTCCGCCGAGTTGGTGCAAACGGTCAAGCGTCATCTGGACTCGCCCGCTGTGCGTGAGCGCGCCGCCCGGCGCGCCAGTCAGCGACAGCAGCAGATGCGGCGGCGCGTGTAGGCCGCGTGGGGGTGGGTGTCACCGCGATGGCGGACGATGGGCGCGGGCGATGCGTAGGCCAACCGGCAGGAACAAGGGAGTGAAGCTCATGAGCGCACCAAAGATTTTAGTCGTTGATGATAGTTGGACTGATCTCACCCTTATCGCCACTCCGCTACGCGAGAGCGGCTTCGATGTCATCACGGCGGTTGATGGCGAGGAGGCGCTGGAAAAAGTGCTACGCGAGCACCCTCAATGCGTGTTGCTCGATGTCGTGCTGCCCAAGCAGAATGGGTTCCAGGTTTGCCGCCGACTCAAGCAGATGGAGCAGAGCCGACACATTCCGGTCATCCTCATCAGCCAGAAAAGTACGCCTCTGGATAAGCGCTGGGGATTGCAGCAGGGCGCGGATATGTACATCACCAAGCCATTCAGTCGCGACGAGTTGCTCACCAGCGTCCGCAACCTGACAGGGTTCGGCTCATAGGCGTGGGCTAAAGAGATGGTGGCGAGCGGCGGCGCGGACCCTATAGGGACAGGCGGGGTGTGGGAACAGCGGGGTGGTGGGCAGGTAGTGCCCTCAGGAGAGCAGTATGAGAGACAGGTCATTGCCGAGCCAGCCAGCGAATGAGACGACCAATCCGCAACAAGCGCAGGAAGCGCTGCGGCAGGCTCTGAGCAGCCTCAGGGCAGGGCCTGGCACAAGCACGCTCTCACCAGAGGAACTCGCGGAGTTGGCTCGCCGCGCGGGCTACAGCAGCCCAGGGGGCATGGCCGAACTGGGGCGCATGATGAGCTTGAACGCGGGTACGTCGGGGGTTGGCCTCGGTGCCGCCGTGCCGCAGCATATCTTCTTCCTGCTCGGCGATATGGAATATGTGCTGCCAACTGGGGCGGTGCAAAGCGTCGAGCGCATCGGCGATATCGCGATGGTGCCCAATACCGCGCCGTGGATCCTGGGTGTTGTCCAGGTCTGGGGCACGATCCTCTCGGTGGTGGACTTCCGCCAGTTCGCTGGCATGCCACCACAGGCCACGACGGCGCGCAGCCGACTGCTGGTCGTCACCCGACGCGAGATGACCATTGGCTTCGTCGTGGATGTCGTCACGGAAATGCGCCCCATCGGCGATATCGTTGTCGGCCCGGTGGACAGTCGCTCAACGCCACAGTGGGCCGTGCCGTACGCGCAAGGCTCGCTTCAGCGGGGTGATCATCTGGCCACGCTGCTCGACCCAGATCACTTGCTCTTCAGCGATAAACTGCAGCGGTATCGCGCTGATGCGGGCTGAGGCTGAAGTCGCCGCATCCAGTCGTCGCGGCGGGGCGATAGCGCACGACATACTATGATACACTCTGGTAGGTCCACCTTGGCGCGGCGAGCAATCCGCCCGCGTGGTGGCTCTAGTGCGCGCTCGGCGTGGAACGCGGCGTCTTGCGCATGCGCTGGCGGCGCACCCGCCGTACAGAGGAGCGCGAAGCGCTTCGGCGCGCTATCCCCCGCCCATCTCGTGCCTCTACAGTGCGGGATATCAGGAGGCCTCATCATCTATGGATACATATTCTCGTTCGGGTGGGTCGCTCGGCGGTCAGTTGGCGATGCTGATCAGCCTGGCGACAATCGTGCCGGTGATCGCTATTCTGGGTCTGGGGGCGTGGAGTATCAGCCAGATCAGCGCGGCAGGTCTCGCTAGCTCACAGACCTCGCTCTGGATCGTGGTGCTCATCGTGGCCGTGGTCGCCGCTGTGATCGTCGCCTTCGCCGCACTGCGTATGCGCGCGGTCATGCGCGGTCGCGTGCTCGAGTTGACCGAGGTCTGCCGCCAGGTGAGCATGGGCAACCGTGACCTACGCGCGGTGGTCATGGGTGAGGACGAGTTCTCGCACTTGGGCGCGACGATCAACTCCGTGCTGGATGGCGCGCCGATGCCCACCGCTGGCAAAGGCGCCACATCAGATTCGCAGGATGCCGCGGTACTTCAGGCACAGATCGAGAAGCTGCTCCAAGAGGTCAGTGCCGTTGGCGAGGGCGACCTGCGCGTGCAGGCGGAGGTGACGCCAGATACGCTGGGCGTGCTGGCGGACTCCTTCAACTATATGATCGAAGAGCTGGCAAAGGTCGTCGGGCGCGTACAAGCCACCACCTTGCAGGTCACGAATGCCACGCGACGACTGCTCGATCGCTCGGCGGAGGTCGCGCAGGCCTCTGAGGCACAGGCACAGCAGATCGCCACGACCTCTGAGGCGGTCGCGCGCCTGGCAGACTTCGTGCAACTCTCCGCGAACAACGCCATCCTTGCGGAGGAGGCCGCACGCGAGGCCATCCACAACGCGCATCAGGGCCAGCAGGCCGTCGTCCAGACGATCAACGGCATGGTGCATATCCGCGAGAACGTCCAGGAGACATCGAAAAAGATCAAGCGTTTGGGTGAGCGCTCTCAGGAGGTAGGAGAAATCATTCGCCTCATCGAGGAAATCGCGGACCAAACCAACCTGCTCGCGCTCAACGCGGCCATCCAATCGGCGATGGCCGGCGAGCATGGTCGCGGCTTCGCCGTCGTCGCGGATGAGATTCGCGTACTGGCCGAGCGCGTCACCGAGGCGACGAAGAAGATCGCCACCATCGTCAAGACGATCCAGGGCGATACCAATGAGGTGGTGGTGGCGATGGAGGAGAGTACGCAAGAAGTCGTCAGCGGCTCGCGGCTGGCTGATGAGGCGGGCCGGTCCCTGACGAGCATCTACAGCGCCGTGGAGCGGCAGGCGCAGATGATCGGGGGCATCGCCCGCGCGGCGAGCGAGCGCAAGCAGACCGCGGAGGCCGTGGCACTGGCGATGAATCAGATCGCGGAAATCACTCGCCAGACCAACGCGGCGACGCAAGATACGACGACCAGCGTCAGCTATCTCGCCGAGCTTGCCGAGCAGTTGCGCGCGTCGGTGGCCACTTTCCGCTTGCCAGACCAGATCGCCGAGGCGGCGGGGTTGATACCCCAGCAGCCACAGCAATATCTGCCTTCGGAGATGCATCTTCCCAGCTTGGGCGTCCCCGGCTGGGGCAACGGCATGGGCGCGCTGCCAGCATTGCCAGCAGCCCCAGCGGCGAGGTCGCCAGGCGGCATGAGTGGCTTGCCAAGCGAGTACGATCTGGGCGGCTATACCGGGTATCCGCAGATGCCACCAGAGTATGGTCAACCGCAATATGGCCAGCCGTACTCTGGCCAGCCAGACTATGGCCAACCATCGTACGGTCAGCCACAATATGGCCAGCCACCGTACGGTCAGCCAGACTATGCTCAACCGCAATATGGTCAGCCAGACTATGGTCAGCCAGACTATGGTCAGCCAGACTATGGTCAGCCAGAGTACGGCCAGCCATCGTACGGCCAGTTGCCAGACTATGGCCAACCGCGGTATGGACAAGCGCAACAGCCAGAATATTCCGACGTGCCGTCTCTCTCAGGCCCGTTGGATGAGCCACCTTACTAGAAGGCTCGACCAGGGCCGCTCGACTCCCGCCGCGTCGGGGTGTGGCATTCGTGTCTCGCGTGCTAGCAACGATTGGGTATGGACAGTATGGCCGACAACTTCGATAAGACCGCAATTCTCGATAGCTTCATAGACGAGGTCAGCGCCTACCTGCCCGACATTGAGGCCAACCTCGACCGCCTGCAGCAATCGCCAGGAGATACCCCCGCTCTGGAGGAAACCTACCGGCGCACGCATACCATCGGCGGCTCGGCGGCAATGATGGATTTCACCGCGCTCGCCCAGGTCGCGCAGGGCATGGAGGAGATCCTTGGCGACGCGCTAGACCACCAACGCGCGCTTGACGCGCCGACCATCGCGCTGCTGCGCCGGTCCTACGGGCGGATGGTGCGGATGCTCGGTCACATCCGCGCGGGTACGGATGATGCGGCTCTCGCGGCTGAGGATAACGCCGATCGCGCCGCTTGGCGTGGTCCCACCGCCGCCTCTGGCGTCTTCAATGCGCCCGCGCCCGGCGCGCCCGCGCCACCGCAGCCGGGCAATACCGGCGGCCTCCAAGTGCCCGATTGGCTCGCGGCGTTCGCCCACTCTGGCCCCAATGGCACGGGCACCGGATCAGAAGCGGGCGCTCCCGCCGCGTCGCCCGCGCCCGCCACCGAGGATCCTTGGGCGGCATCGCTCTCGAACCAGCCGACGGGGGCGCAGCCATCGGTTGGCGCTCCCGCCAGCGCGGGCGCTCCGCCATCCCCTGATGCCTGGGCGCACTCTGGCCAGTACCCGTCCTATGGCCCACCGGCGTCAGCGCCGGAGCCTGCGGGTCAGGCCTCGATGGCCGACATGCTGCAAGCGTTCCAGGCTAGCCCCGCGCCTCCCTCCGGCGCGCTCTCTGGGCCGCACGGCGCGCCGCCCCCAAGCGACGCGGGTGCCGCGCCGCCCGCACGTGATGCCTGGCAAGAGTCGGCACCCAACGGCTATGACCTGTCGGCGATGGGCACCGCCGCGCTGCCGACCATACCCCACCCTGGCCCGCGCAGCGCGCAGGCGACGCCAGCATCCCCGCCCTGGGAGCAGCCGACGGTGTTTGCCCCCCCATCCTTCGGGCCAGGGGAGGGCGGTGGCCTCTCGCCATCACCGGGCGCTACCGGGGGTGAGAGCGGTGCCCAGGCGCTTTCCGCCCTCAATGAGGTGCGCGTGGATGCCGATGCGGTGCGGAGGCAGGCGGCTTCGCTGCGCGACGTGATCACGACGCTGCGCGAGGCGGCACAGACGATGGAGGATGAGCGCACCGAGCTGCGTGGCTTCCTCGACGGCTCAAAAGACGCACTAGACCGACTGGAGGAATGGGCTGGCCAGCAGATGGGCCTCGACCTGCGCAACAGCCCCGACCACGTGCGCCGTTACCTGCCGCTCTCGGTCATCTGGGTCACGACCACGCGCCTGAAGAAGCTGGTCGCGCTGCTCCATAGCTCTGGCCGCAATCTGACGGCCACCCAGGAGCAGATCGAGGAGACACTGGATGAGTTGGGTTCAGCACTGAATACCTTTGGGCACCTTTATTCGACGGTGGCCTCGGTCGGGGGCAGCCCGGAGAATGGCTTTAGCGCCACGGTTGCACAGATGCGCTGGTCGCCGCCACCGGCGTCCGCCGCTGAGCAGGCGCAGGCGCTCTCGCC
Organism: Ktedonobacterales bacterium; assembly: GCA_015478575.1. Taxonomy (GTDB): domain Bacteria; phylum Chloroflexota; class Ktedonobacteria; order Ktedonobacterales; family JADMIN01; genus JADMIN01. The sequence continues at coordinate 5,403 of JADMIN010000076.1, forward strand.
AGGCGCGCGCGCCGAGTTGGAGCGCACCGTCCGCGAGGATTTGCGCCGTGAGCTTGAGGATGACGTGCGCGACGAGCTTGCGGTCGAGGTTCGGCGCGACGAAGAGCAGCGGCTACGCCACGAACTGGAGATTCAGGTCCGGCGACAGTTGCTAGCGGAGTTGGCGCCAGGACTGGGGGCCAGTGTCATCAGCGCGCAGGATGGCGGCACACAGGCGCCGCCACGGATGCCTTTCACCGACCTCGGCCCGCGCCCGGTCCAGGTGACGAGCGAGCAATCCCCTGAAGCGTTGGAGGTCTTCCGCGACGAAGCACAGGAGCATCTCCAGACGATCACCACGGGCCTCACGCAACTGGAGCGCGTGCCCGGTGACGTGGACGCTCTGCGCTCCATTCGCCGGGCGATGCACACGCTCAAGGGTGCCGCTGGCATGATGGGATTCGCGCTTATTCAGGATCTGGCCCATGCCTCTGAGGATCTCTTGGATGCGCTCAACGATGGCGTCATCGCCTTCTCGCCGAAGGTCTTCAGTCTGATCTTCGATACCTCTGAGGCGCTGGATCAACTCATTACCGGACGCATCGCGCGAGCTGACGACCAGCAGCACACCGTCCAGGCGCTCATCCAGCGCTATGTGACGCTGACGGGCACGCCCGCGGCCACACATCCGCCAGGGATGGGAACGGCCATGCGCGACGCGCAGGCTGGCAACGAGGCAGCGGATGCGACGGCGACCAGCCCCGACCTGAGCGTGCGGCTCCAACTGAGCAAGCTGGATGCCCTCGTGACGATCTTTGGCGAATTGCTCATCAACCACTCGGTATTGGAGGAACGTGTTGCCCGGCTCAACCACCTCGTGAGTGATACCGTACAGGTGAGCGAGCGGCTGCACGAGGTTGGTGGCCAGCTCGAATCGAGCTTCGAGGCGGCGACATTGTCCAGCGGACGCCCCACCAGCATTCTCCCCAATCCCAATGGTGCCGGGCGCGACGCCAACAACTGGGGAGCCAGCGGCCAGCAGCCCTTCTCCTTTGGTGGCCAAGAGCGGCCCCCGGCCCATGCGCGGGAGTTTCATGAGCTGGAACTTGACCGCTACACCGAATTTCACCGCCTCTCGCGTGGGCTGAGCGAGGGCGTCGCCGACGTGAATACGCTCAGCCACGAGATGGAGACGCTGATCCGCGAGATCCAGACCGCCTTCTCTCGCGAGGGCCGCCTCAGCTCGGACTTCCAGGACCGCCTGCTCAAGGCACGTCTGGTGCCACTGCAATCGCTGGTCTCGCGTCTCTATCGCACCGCTCGCGCCTCGGCCCTCAAGGAGGGCAAGGAGGTCGAGTTCTTCATTGATGGTGGGGATACCGAGGTGGACCGCAAGATCTTCGAGGATATCGAAGGGCCGCTGTTACATATCGTGCGCAACGCCGTGAACCATGGCATCGAGCGGCCCGACGTGCGCGAGCGTGCGGGCAAGCCGCGCGTGGGCCACATTCTTGTTGCCGCGGCCTATGAGGGGAATCAGGTCGCCATCTCGGTGCGTGACGACGGCGCCGGCCTCCTGCCGGAGCGCCTCCGCCAGACGGCCATCGCCCGCGGCCTCATCAGTCCTTCTGCCCAGTTGAGCGACCGCGAGGCGATTGACCTCATCTTCTATCCCGGCATGACAACCGCCGAGACGGTGACGGAGGAGAGCGGGCGCGGCGTGGGCCTGGATGTCGTGCGGGATGTCGTGAACCGGTTGCGTGGCACAGTCGAGGTAGAATCGACACCCGGTGAAGGCAGCACGTTCACGCTCAAATTCCCCAACAGCCTCCAGATCGCGCGGGCCGTGCTGGTGCGCGCTGGCCAGCAGACCTGGGCGGTGCCCATGGCCGCTGTCGCACAGATCGGACGGCTGGATTACTACGCGCGCGTGCCGGGGGCAACGCCCATGCTGGAAGTGCGCGGCGAGCGCTACCTCGTCGGGCATCTGGCCCACTATCTTGGCGTCACACCTGGTCCGGTTGGCGACCGCTCGGCGGTGCTCCTGATCAACGCGGGCAAGCATCGTGTCGCCATGCTGGTGGACGATGTAGCGGGCCAACGGGAGATCGTCTCCAAGCCACTCGGCCCACACTTGGTGGATGTGCGGGGCATCTCGGGGGCAACCGTGCTGGGCAATGGGCAGGTCGTGCTGATCCTCGAAGTGCATGAACTGCTGGCGCAGCCGCCACGTGAGACGTTCACCCTCCCACCGCCGGGCACGCGCGTGACCCCCGACCAGTTGCCGACCAGCCCGCTCGCTGGCTCGATTTCCGGCAGCCCGGAGACATGGGGCAGTCCGAGTCGGCCCGCGGCGACGGGCGCACCAGCGGCCTCATCTTCCCAAGGGTTCGTCGTCACCCCACGGGCCAGCGCCGGCCCGCCACCGACGCATGTTGTCATCCCACCGAGCGCGCGGCAATCGTATATTCTCGTGGTGGATGACAGCCCCAGCGTGCGGCGTGTTGTTTCGAACATGCTCAAGGCGCACGGGTGGAACGTCCAGACCGCGCGCGACGGTATCGAAGCATTGGAGGTGATCGCGCGCGCGCGGCCCGCTGCTGTCCTCCTCGATATCGAGATGCCACGTATGGATGGCTACGAGCTGATGGCGACGATCCGCAGCCAGGAGCAGTATCGCACCCTGCCCCTGATCGTGTTGACCTCACGCGCGGCGACGAAACACCACCAGCGCGCCATCCAACTCGGTGCCAATGCCTATATCATCAAGCCTTACCAGGATGAGGAGTTGCTGAACCAGATCGCGTCGTTGGTGGCCGCTCACGCGGGATAAAGCAGTTTCCTCAGAGGGGAAGGGGGCACGCCAGATGCCGATGGGACGCGAGCGCGCGGTGCTGCGGTGGGATATCCATGGTACGTTGCTGCGCGAGCGGTTGGAGCGCATCGAGGCCACGCTCGCCGCTCCGCCTGCCGTACCGGCCACCAGCCAAGAGCGGGCGGAACGTGAGCGGCTTGCGCGCGAGCGCCAAGACGTGCTTAGCCGTCTGCGCGCGCTGGGTCCCTCGCCACGCGCGAAGATGGGCTGACCTCATGCCTGACGCGGCGCACCACCTCGGCCCCCATCTCATGCGTTGAGACGACGCGCCCGCGTGGCCCGGCGATATCCGCCGTCCGGAGGCCGGCTGCCACCGTCTGGCGCACCGCGCGCTCCACCGCCGCCGCCTCGCGCTTCAGCCCCAGCGAGTGGCGCAACAGGAGCGCCACACTCAGAATCGCCGCCAGCGGATTGGCTTTGCCCTGGCCGGTGATATCGGGCGCGGTCCCGTGGATCGGCTCATAGAGGCCGAAC
>JADMIN010000782.1 GCA_015478575.1 Ktedonobacterales bacterium
CCCGTCCCTTTCCGGTGTCGGCACCCCGGTCGTCTTCGACCCCGCCACCGGCGAGCTGATTGGCCACTTCCCGCGCTCGGCCCAGGCCGATGTGGAGCGCGCGGTGGCCGCCGCCAAGGCGGCCTTCCCTGGCTGGCGCGCGACGCCCGCCCCCAAGCGCGGCGAGATCCTCTATCGCGTGGGGCAGATACTGGCCGAGCGCAAAGAAGCGGTGGCGCGTGACCTCACGCGCGAGATGGGCAAGGTGCTGGTCGAGGCGCGGGGTGATGTGCAAGAGGGCATTGACATGGCCTACTATATGGCCGGCGAGGGGCGCCGCCTCTTTGGCGCGGTCGTGCCCTCCGAGTTGCCCAACAAGGCCGCGATGGGCGTGCGCGATCCCCTGGGGGTGGTGGCCTGTGTCACCCCCTGGAACTTCCCCATCGCCATTCCTAGCTGGAAGATGATGGCCGCGCTCATCGCCGGCAATACCGTCGTCTTCAAGCCCGCCAGCGATACGCCGCTTTCCGCGCGCAACCTCGTTCAGGTCTTTGCGGAGGCCGGCCTGCCCCCAGGCGTGCTGAATCTCGTCTGTGGCACCGGCGCCGAGGTTGGCATGCGGCTGGTGCGCCATCCTGACGTGGCGGCGATCTCCTTCACCGGCTCAAACGACGTGGGTCGCGAGGTCAACGTCGAGGCCGCGCGTCAACTGAAGCGGGTGACGTTGGAGTTGGGCGGCAAGAACGCCATTCTGGTGCTGGATGACGCCGATCTCGATCTCGCCATCGAGGGCATCCTCTGGAGCGCGTTTGGCACCGCCGGGCAGCGCTGCACCGCATGCAGCCGCCTGATCGCGCAGCGCGGCATCCGACCAGAACTGGAGCGACGCCTACTGGAGCGCGTCTCGCGGCTGCGGCTCGGCTCCGGGCTGGAAGAACAGACGGATGTTGGACCGCTCATCAACGCCGCACAGGTCGAGCGCGTCCACAGCTACATGGCGGTGGCACGCGACGAGGGGGCACGCATCCTCTGTGGCGGCGCGCCAGCCACGGATGGCGCGCTGGCCCGTGGGAGCTTCTATGCGCCGACACTGCTGGCGGACGTGCGGCCGGGGATGCGCGTGGAGCAGGAGGAGATCTTCGGTCCGGTGCTCTCGATGATCGAAGTCGCGTCACTGGAGGAGGCCATCGCGGTCAACAATCAGACGCGCTACGGGCTTTCGAGCGCCATCTTCACCCGCGACATCAACGCGGCGCAGGTGGCGATGCGTGACCTGACCACTGGCATCGTCTACATCAACGCGGGCACCATCGGCGCGGAGATCCAACTCCCCTTCGGCGGCACGCGTGGCACGGGCAATGGCCACCGCGAGGCGGGCTTGGGCGCGCTGGAGTTCTTCACCGAGTGGAAGGCCATCTATATTGACTACAGTGGCCGCCTCCAGCGCGCGCAGATTGACGCCTGACCGCTTCTTCCGCCTTGTCCCCGCGTGGGGTAGTAGGTCAGGCAGACTCCGGATAGAGTGGCTGGCCAGCGAAGACCGTGTTG
>JADMIN010000783.1 GCA_015478575.1 Ktedonobacterales bacterium
GTCGTGAAGAGCGTATGCATCGAGGTGGGGAGCGCCCGCGAGCTGGCTTGCTCCTTACCGCGCACGGTCTCCAGTGAGCGTGCCGCGTTGGCGCTGCCGCCATTCGGCTGAGATCCGGCCCGCGCGGAATATCCGCTGTTTCCTACAGGCAGGCGGATCACTGGCGCCAGTCGCCAGCGCGCGATGCCGCAGCCATCCTAGAGACAGGTGAGTGGGCCGCTCATTCGCCGCCCCCGGCGCCCAACAGCGCGTCAATCTCGGCCAGGCAGACGTCGCGCTCGGCCTGCCAACGACGGTAGGCGACGCGGTGGACGCGCCAGCCCGCGCGCTCGAGGATGGCCTGGCCGGCGACGGTATCGAGCGTGATCTCGTCGCGGCCGGGCGCGCGCCGTTCGGGATCGCCGTCGCAGGCGATGGCTAGCGCCTGCGCGCCGCGCTGCGCCACTACGTCCACTTCGAAGCCGGCCACGGGATAGCTCAGGTAGACGGTATATTCGCCACGGGTTCGTAGCGCGGCGGCCACCTCGCGCTCAAAGGGCGTGCCGCCGGTGCGGTGGTCCTCGGGGCGGTCGGGGTCGAGGCAGTCGGCGGCATAGTCGAGATATTGCGCCAGCAGATGCTCAGGTGGCAGATTGCGCGGGTCTAGTGCGGTGAAGATCACCTGTCGCCGTCGCGCGCGCGTCACCGCCACATTGAAGAGGTTATCGTTGTTCATGAAGGTGACCGTGCTACGGTGCGAGGTCGGGTCGGCGCAGAAGCTGAGCAACATCACGTCGCGCTCGTCCCCCTGGAAGGTGTGGGCCGTGCCGACGGCGATATCGTGATCTTGCAGGATCTTGGATTTCAGTTTGGTCGCCAGCAGGCGGTTGAGGTAGTTGACTTGATCGCGATAGGGCGAGAGGACACCGATGCTGGCGCGCTCGTTGGGCGCCTTCTTGGCCTCGGCTTTGGCGATCTTGTTGATCTCCGCCATGATGGCCTCGGCCTCCTCGACGTTATAGCCCTCTTTGACGCGCTTGCCGCTCACCTTGCGCAGCTCCACGCTGCGCAGGCCGATGGTGTCGGGGCGGCGTGTCATGATGCGCAACGCCTCGCTATAGAAGCGGCGATTGCTGAACTCGATGATCTGCGGCAAGCTGCGGTAATGCTCATCGAGCAGCACCACATCGTCTTGGGATGGCAGCGCGCCGTTCACGACGTCTAGCAGGCTGTGCGTGCGATAGTTCCACTGTGAGCGCTGGCTGGCCGAGAGGCCGTGCTGCGAGGCCAGCGCCGCCTGGCGATCCTCGCGCAGGAAGGAGAGGTGGCGCAGTTGCTTGGGGTCGCCGCAGACGATGGCCCGTTTGCCGCGAAAGAGTAGGGGGAGCGCGCTCGCCGCGTCGCACTGCGAGGCCTCGTCAATCACGACGAGGTCGAACATCTCGCGATCGAGCGGCAAGATCTCGGCGGCGTAGGGATTGGTGGTCGCCCAGATGGGGAAGGTGTTGAGCAAGGCGGTGAAATCGAGCTCGGCGAAGATCTTATCC
>JADMIN010000784.1 GCA_015478575.1 Ktedonobacterales bacterium
CAGTGCGCGTGTACTCGTTCGTTGGCCCGCACGGCGGCTCCGCGCGGGGGTGTTCCCGTGCGTCTCGGTGGTCGCGCGTGCCCTCGCGAATGGTACATAGTGTGCTTGAGCGTCTCCGCGTCAGGTCCTCGGCTTGCGTCTGGCGGCCTGAGTCTGGCGGCGGGACGTACCGCATTGTACAGTAGTTGTGAAGCAGGCACAAGATCGCTGGTCTTCCGTACTATACGAGGCCCCCGTATGTCTCAGGCCGATAGTCATGTGCATCTGGACCGCTATGACGATGCCGAGGTCGCGGCGCTGCTGGCGCGCGCTACGGCGGCTGGCGTGCGGGCGCTGCTCACGGTGGGCGTGGATGTCCCATCCTCCAAGCGCGCGGTGGCGCTGGCGCGACGCTTCGGCCCGACGGCAGGGGTCGTCGCGGCGGTGGGGCTCCATCCAGCGTTCCTGCCCACGCGCGGCTGGGAGGCGGCGCTGGCGAAGATCGCACGCCTGGCCGCGACGGCGCCCCATCAGGTGCGGGCGCTTGGCGAGATCGGCGCGGATACACTGGAGGGGACCGCGCCACTGGCGCTCCAGATGGCGGTGTTCCACGCACAGCTCGCGCTGGCACGGCGACTGGGGCTGCCGACCGTGCTGCATGTGCGCGGCGAGGCGGCGACGGACGCGGTGCGGGCGACGCTGGTCAGCGAGGGGATAGGTGCCGGGGCGGTGGTGCATTACTTCGTTGGCGACATTGGCGAGGCGCGCGCTTGGCTGGCGCTGGGCTGCGCCATCGCGGTGGGACGCCCCGCGACGCGGGTGGGCGAGACGGCGCTACGTGCCGCGCTGGCCAGCCCTGATCTGCCGCTGGCGCGGCTGCTGATCGAGACGGATACCTATCCCCTGCCTGGCCGCACGACCGAGCCGGCGCAGGTTGTCGCGGTGGCCGACGCCATCGCCGCGCTCAAAGGCGTGCCACCGGCCGAGGTGGCGCGGGCGACGACGGCGCGCTTCACCGCGCTCTTCGGCGCTCCGCCCTAGCGCTGGCATCTCCCAGCGCCAGGGTGCGGAGGCGCCATCCATGAAGGCTTATTGCCGCGTGGTGATCTCCGGGCGGGGGTCCAACTCGCGCTCGAATTGGCGGCCATCGGCGCCACAACTATAGCACTCTTCTGGCATGCGGCCGTGCTGCACCGCGCCACAGACCGGGCAGACCCAGCGGCTGGCCATCATGCGCACGATGTTGGCGCGGCTGACGATGCCCACCACGCGGTCGCCGCGCACAATCGGCACGCGCTTGATGCGGTTGCTCGTAAGAATCTGCGCGATCTCATCCACCGGCGTCCCCTCACCGACGCTGATCACGCGCGGGGTCATGATGTCGGCGACGGTCGCGCCTTCTTTGCTGATCAGGTCCGCCTCCGTGACAATACCCACCATGTGGCCCTGGCTCTCGATGACCGGGACGCCGCTGATGTTGTAATCGGAGAGCAGTCGCGCGGCATCTTGGATGGTGGCGGTGGGGGCGATGCTGATGACTTCATGCG
>JADMIN010000785.1 GCA_015478575.1 Ktedonobacterales bacterium
TGCATAAGTGTTTAATCAAATGCCCCCATCTTCTGGCCATTGGTTCTGGCCATTGGTTCAGAACGCTTGGACGCACCTCGATGCGCGTGATGTGTCGCGGTGGAAGATCGCTCGCGACAGCGCATCCATCGTGGCGCCGATGCCATGCGCCCGCTAGCGCCCCCCATCTCCGCCCATCTCCCCCCAGATCCCTCACCCCACGTCGGAGAGAAGCCAGGAGACGGGTCCACCGTGCTACAATAGCCCAGGAAGGGCGCGTCGTCCTGGCGAGCGAGTAGCGGGAGGGAGATGACGATATGGCAGAGGAGACAGCGGCGGCTAGCAAGAGCGCGCGCCCACGCGGCGGCGCGAAGCACGGGCGGACGGCGCCAAAGCGCGGGCAGACGGCGACAAAGGCGGCCACATCCCCCGTCATGCCCCCACTCGAAAAAACGGCAAAAACGGCAAAGTCGCCCGCCTCCTCTCCTCCTCTCCTTCCCTCCCAAGGGCCGGAGGCCGCGGGGGAGGGTCCCCATGCCGATCTGCTGGGCTGGCGCGACGAATTCCCCATCCTGGCCAAGAAGACCTACCTCAATAGTTGCTCACTCGGCCCGCTCTCCAGGCGCTCGATGGCCGCGATGGCGCGCTTCCAGGACCTCTGGAACGAGCACGGCGCCCAGGCCTGGTACACCATCTGGATGGGCGAGCTGGCCGCGCTGCGCGAGAAGTTCGCCCGCCTCATCGGCGCCAGCGTCACCGAAGTCGCCATCGCCCCCAGCGTCTCCGTCGCCCTCGGCGAGATCGCCAGCGGACTGGATCTGGGCACGCGCAACCACGTCGTCCTGGCCGATATGGATTTCCCCACCCTCGCCTATCAATGGCTGGCCAAACAGCGCATCGGCACGGATGTCACGTTCGCGGTGAGTCCCGACCGCATCACGCTGCCGGTGGAGCGCTTCGCCGAGCGCATACATGACCGCACCGGGCTGGTGGCCACCTCGCGCGTCTTCTTCACCAGCGGCTACATCCAAGATGTCAAGGCCCTGGCCGACGTCGCCCACCAGCATGGCGCGTATCTGCTGGTGGATGACTACCAGGCCACCGGCCAGATTCCGCTCGACGTGAAGGCCGCTGATATGGACTTCCTGGTGACGGGCACCCTCAAGTGGCTGATGGGCGGCCCCGGCGTGGCCTTCATCTACGTGCGCGAGGAGCTGCTGCCGCGCCTCCTCCCCACCGTCACCGGCTGGTGGGCCGCCCGCGACCAGTTCCAGATGCGCACACGCGAGTTCGAGTTCCGCGACGACGCCCAGCGGCTCGAGGCCGGCACGCCGCCCATGGCCGCCATCTATGCCGCCAGCGCCGCGCTGGATATCGTGCATGAAGTCGGCGTCGAGCGCATCCGCGAGCGCACGCGCTTCCTGGCCGATGATCTCGTGCGCCGCTGCCAGGCGCGCGGCTGGGCGATCCACAGCCCGCTAGATGGCCGCCAGCGCAGCTCTATCATCATGCTGGCACTCGAACAGCCCGATGCGCTCGTGAAGGG
>JADMIN010000077.1 GCA_015478575.1 Ktedonobacterales bacterium
CCAGAAGCACGCGCTGTCGTGTCATACGTGCGTCCCATCCCTTCTGTAAAGCTCATACCCACTCTTCTAACGCCACACCACTTCTCCTGGTTCCCTGATCCCCCCGCCCACTCCTAGCCCTCAGCCGCGGCCTCCCAGGTTTCCGCTAACGTGCCACGATAGCGGTCCAGCCAGAGCCAGACGGTATCGGCCCAGTGCAGCCGCGCCAGCGCATCCTCCTCGTCGGGCGCCCCCTCAAAGTCGTCGGGGAAGATCAGATCCTCAGCGAGTCCATTGGCAAAGGCAATAGGGAAGGCCAGCGCCAGCGCGTCAGCCAACAGCCGCGCCTCCTCTTCGGCGGGCGGCGCCTCATGCCCATAGGCGCTCAGGAAGCCGCGGGCAAGCGCGATATCCAGTCCATCCTCCACCAATGGTGGCGTTAGGCCAGAGGCGTCATCCCAGCGCGCGCCAGCGAAGTAGAGCAGGCTATACGCCAGCTCATCCACGCGCCGCGACCAGCGGGCGGCGTCGAAATCATAGATCGCGCTCACACCCCCTGGGCCAAAGGTCAGATTGTGCGCCTGATAGTCGCCGTGAATGTGCAGCTCCGGCGGCCCAGGACGCGCCTCCAAGGCCTCGACCGCGCGCTCGATGCGCGCGTCACAGACCTCCGCCACCCGCTCCAGCCCGGCCGTGACGCTGGCTGGCAGATTCTCGCGCCCTGCCGCCTGGCGAATGAGGGCACAATAGGCGGTGGCCAGCGCGGTCGGCGAGCGATCCTCCGGCCAGAGATGTGGCTGCCACTGGAAGCCAGCGGACGCCTGATGCAGACTGCCCAGCGTCGCGGCGGCGGCGGCCAGTTTCGCGTCAGCGGCGGGACCATCCGAGAGGTACGGCTGCCCATCCAGCCAGCTTTGCAGTTCATAGATGCCCTCCTCGACCACGCCATAGGTGGTACCGTCGGGCCGGGGCAGCAGCGACGGCACAGGCAGCCCAGCGTCGGTGAGGTGACGCATAAAGGCTTGGCGGAAGCGCGCGTCGTTCTCCGTGAGGTCCGGTGGCTGGCGGCGCACCACAAAGCGCACGCCGCCGATCGCGATCACCGGGCGCGCCTCGCCACCGAACCGCGCCGGCACCTCCCCGACCACCTGCCAGGTGCCCGGCTTGAGTTGCCACGCGGACATCACCACCATCAACTCATCCTGTGTCGTTCGTGGCTCGTCTGGTCCAGGATGCATCGCCGTCACGTCCTTTCTCTTCACGACTCATGCGTGAGCCTGGCCACGTTGCGTTTGCCTCGCGGATACTGTACCGCATGGCGGCGCGGCGTGTGGCGCCGGATAATGAGACAAACAGCCATGCCGCCTGTGTGCCATATGCTACAATCTTGCGAAATACACCACACAAACTGGGGAAGAAGGCATGACGATGGGGAGTATCTTGGACGACCGTCCCGAACTTGCCGACCTACACGCGCACGTCGGCGGCGCGGTGGACGCCGCCATCATGTGGAGCATCGCCCATCAGCAGGGCATCCGGCTCCCGACCAAAGACTACTGGCAATTCGTCGAGATGATCACGGTCAGCCATCCCGACAAGGTCAACAACCTCGCTGAGTACGACCAGATCTTCCGCTGGACCGAACTGATCCAATCCAGCCCACTCGCCCTTGAGCGCTCGGTCTATGAGATTATCGGCGGCGCGTACCGCAAGTGCAACATCACCACACTAGAACTGCGCTTCAATCCCATGAAGCGCAACCGCGACGGTGAACAGGATCTTGACCACATCATCACCGCGGCGATTCGCGGGCAGGACCGCGCCTCACTCGAATATCCCCATGTGCGGTCCGGCCTCATTCTGATGATGGACCGCACGTTCCCGCTGGAACTCAACGCCATCATCGTCGAGAAGGCGATGCGCTATCGCTCCCGTGGCATCCTCGGCATTGACATCGCCGGTCCGCCTAACCCAGACTTCTCCTATCGCGAATACCAGGGTCTGGTGGAGCGCGCGCGCGGCGCCGGCCTAGGGGTGACGATCCACACCGGCGAGGAAGGGCGCATTGAGGATATGTGGGAGGTCATCGAATACCTACGCCCACAGCGCATCGGACATGGCATCCTCTGCGCCTATGATGAGCGCCTGATGGAGCGCGTCATCCGTGATGGCATCACGCTGGAAGTCTGCCCCACCTCCAATCTCCGCACCAAAGCCGTGCGTGACCTCCAAGAGCTGCGTTTCATCCTCGACACGCTCCGCACGCATGACGTGCCCTTCACCATCAACACCGACGGCCCAGAGATGCTGCTGACCAACGTGGTCGGCGAGTTCCGCCTACTACTGGAGCACGGCATGCTCACCGAAGCGGACGTCCGCCGCTGTGTCGCGACAGCCCACAGCGCAAGCTTCCTGAATGCCTCCTGCGCCATCTAGCGACGGGCGAGTGGTGAGAGCGCGGCGCCGGGAAGACGGGCTAGAGCATGTCGCGCTGGCGGCCCGCGCCTGGCTAGGGCATATACCGCTGCCAGGCGGCAACCGCCGCGACGAGCAGCGGCGCGATGGCGAGCGCGGGCAGGAAGTTGGCCACGCGCAGGTCGCGAACCTTGAGCAGTTTCAAGCCGATGGCCACCAAGATCAGCCCACCCGTCGCGGTCAGCTCGATGATGGCGGTGGGGTTGGCGCCGAGCGCGGGGGCGAGCACGTGCGCGCCCAAGCTCAAACCGCCCTGGTAGACCAAAATCACAACGACGGAGAGCAGCACGCCCCAGCCCAGCGCCGCGCTAAAGGCCAGCGCGCTGAAGCCGTCGAGCACCGACTTGATAGCCAGTTTCGTCGTGTCACCTCTGAGACCATTATCGAGCGCGCCGAGAATCGAGAGCGGCCCAACGCAGAAGACAAGGCTCGACGTGACGAATGCCTCACTCACCGTCGAGCCTGTGCGGGCCACCCGCCGCTGCACCCAATCGCCGAGCCGCTGGAGTCCACGGTCAATATTCACTATCTCACCGAGCATGGTGCCGATCAGCAGGCTCCCCAGCACGATGAGCGCATTCCTCGTGGCGATGGCATCCAGCAGGCCGATCAGCACGACGAAGAGACCCAGGACACCGAAAAGCGACTCATGGATGCGCTCCGGCAACCGATTGCCCACAATGGTGCCGAGCACGCCGCCAACCATGACCGTTAGCGCGTTGAGGATGGTGCCATCGAGTGTCGTGAACAGGCTCATATGCTCACTATTCCGCCCCACTATTCCGCTCCACTATTCCGCTCTGGTGATCGCGCGTGGCTGGCGCCGCGCGTGGCGCCTATTATACTGGAAGAGAAGACGCCACGCCAAGCGCCAGAGAGGCAAGAGGTCATATGCCGCGCTATTCCTCCATCTTCGTCCCCGCCTATGCCAAGATCAACCTCACGCTCAGCGTGCTGGGCAGACGGGACGACGGCTATCATGCGCTGGCTTCGGTGATGCAGACCATCTCGCTCCACGACACGCTGCGCATCACACCCAACGCTTCCGGCGCCTGCGTCTGCGAGACCGACGTGCCAGCGCTCCAGTCGCCCGATAATCTCGCGCTGCGTGCCGCGTGGCTGCTCGCCGCCACCGCTGCGGATGGCACACCAGGCGTCGCCATCGAGCTACGCAAGGAGATTCCAGCGCAAGGCGGCCTCGGCGGCGGCAGCGGTGATGCCGCGACGGTGCTGGTCGCGCTGAATGCCTTGTGGCGTACCCACCACCCACAAGCGGAGCTCGAGCGGCTGGGGGCCACGTTGGGGTCCGATGTGCCATTCTTCGTGCGCGGCGGCACCTGCCTGATCGAGGGACGCGGCGAGCGGGTCACGCCCCTACCTGATGTCGAGTAACTCTGGCTGGTGCTGGCCAAGCCACCGATCAGCATTCCAACGGCGGCGGTCTTTCGCGCGCTCGCCCCCTCAGAATGTACATCCGGCCAGGCCACCGCTGACGTAGCCCAGATGATTCGTCAGGGAGAGCCGCTGCCCTTCGAGCGCCTAACGAACTCGCTGGAGCCTGGGGTGCTACGGACCTATCCCGAGGTGGCGGCCACCCGCGCCGCGCTGCTGGAGGCTGGGGCGCCACTGGTACGCCTGAGCGGCAGCGGGCCGACGCTCTACGCACCTTTCCGCCAACTCGCCGAGGCCGCCGCCGTTCACACACGCGCGCGCCACGCTGGCATACGCGTCTGGCTCTGCCGCACCGTTCCGCGTGCCGAGGTCGCCCACTCGCGCCCCACGTGAGGCGAAGGCGTCGAGCAAACTCCTCCACGGCGGCACGAGCGAGCGGAGCCACGCTTTGGCGTATCGCTCGATAGACAGGCCATCAGGCCGGCCTCGCGACCATGGCGCGTAGCGGCTGAGGCGCGTAGCGGCTGGGAGTCGTCCCCTATGCGCATCATAATCGCCCATTCACACCTGGATAGCTTCGGCGGCGGCGAGCGCGCCACGCTGGAGCTACTGCGCCATCTCAGCGCCCGCCACGCCGTAGAGTTGTGGGCGGGTGGCTATACCCCACAGGCCACCTTCGCCGGGCTAGGCGACTATCCCCGGCGCGATATCTCCCCCCTGGGCTGGCTCCGCGACACCCCCCGCGCCGACGCGGTCGTGGCGCAGACCTTCGGCGCCTATCTGCTGGCCTTGCGCCATCCGCGCACGGTCAGCTACCTGCACAGCCTGCGCTCCGTCTACCTCCATGGCGGGTGGCGCCCCGATCTGGTGGCCCGCCGCGCGCTCGACCACCGCGCGCTCGACAGCGCGGCGGCGCTGCTCGCCAACAGCACCTACACAGCGGAACAGGCCCAGCGGCGTTATGAGCGGCCAGTCGCGGTCGTGCCACCCGGCGCGGACGAGACCCTCTTCGCACTTCCAGAGCGCGTCGGCAGATACGCCCTCTACGTTGGCCGACTCGTGCCAGAGAAAGGTCTCGAGCGATTGCTGGCGTGGAGCGCCTCGGTGCCGATTGATCTGGTCATCGTGGGCGCTGGCACCGCTGGCTATGTGGCCCACCTGCGCGCGCTGGCGGGGCCGCGCACCCACTTCACCGGGCCGCTCACGGGCGCCGCGCTGGCGGGCGCCTACGATGGCGCACGCTACCTCACCTTCGTCCCCCATGCAGAGGAGTTCGGTCTGGCCGCGCTGGACGCGATGGCCGCGGCCCGGCCAGTGCTCGCCGCCCCCGAAGGTGGGCTGGCGGAGCTGGTGCGTGACGGCGAGACAGGTCTCTTTGCGCGCGATGCCCGCGCGTTCGCCGTGGCCTCAGCGCGGCTGCTGGCCAACGAGGCACTCTGCCTGCGGCTGGGGCGCACGGGCCGTGCCCGCGCCCGTGAATATACGTGGGCGCGCTTCGCGCAGGGCGTGGAGGCAGCGTGCCTGGCGGCGGCGGGCGGCCGGGCGTAAGCGCCTCCTCGCACGCTCGCCTCGTGGCCGCGTGATACAATGGCGACAGACCACACCTGACGGAAAGCGAGGGAAGACCACATGGCCGCGCCACAGCCCACCTGGGGGGAAGTCTATGCCGTCCCTCCCACCACCACCGCCGATGACTTGCTGCGCCTACCAGAGGATGGCAGCACCTATGAACTCTATGAAGGGGTACTGGTGCGCGAGATGACCTCCCCAGGACATGCGGATATCTGTCAGCGGCTGGGCGTCGAGTTGGGCCTTTATGCACGGACCACTGGCTATGCCAACCGCATTCTCCAGAACGCGCTCTTCGATCTGACCCCGCCAGGCGCGACACGCAAGACCGTGCTCGCGCCGGATCTCGCCATCATGCGGAGCGGTGCTCGTCCTCCGTGGAATGTCCCCCATGAGACGCCGCTGCTGGCCGTGGAGGTCGTCTCCGAATCCCAGACCCTCACCGAGTTGGCGCTCAAAGCCCAGTTCTACCGCAACGTCGGCGTGGACGCCGTCTGGATCATTGATTACAAGTCACGCACCGTCGAGGTCTGGCAGGCGCACTCCACCACCACACTCCACGACACCGAGCTGCTCACCAGCCCGCTGCTCCCTGGCTTCAGCGTAGCGGTCGCGTTCCTGCTCGATGGCTAGCCCCACCGCCTTCGCGTCCCTGGCGGGCGGCCGGGCGTAAGCGCCTCCTCGCACGCTCGCACGCTCGCCTCATGGCCGCGTGATACAATGGCGACAGACCACACCTGACGGAAAGCGAGGGAAGACCACATGGCCGCGCCACAGCCCACCTGGGGGGAAGTCTATGCCGTCCCTCCCACCACCACCGCCGATGACTTGCTGCGCCTACCAGAGGATGGCAGCACCTATGAACTCTATGAAGGGGTACTGGTGCGCGAGATGACCTCCCCAGGACATGCGGATATCTGTCAGCGGCTGGGCGTCGAGTTGGGCCTTTATGCACGGACCACTGGCTATGCCAACCGCATTCTCCAGAACGCGCTCTTCGATCTGACCCCGCCAGGCGCGACACGCAAGACCGTGCTCGCGCCGGATCTCGCCATCATGCGGAGCGGTGCTCGTCCTCCGTGGAATGTCCCCCATGAGACGCCGCTGCTGGCCGTGGAGGTCGTCTCCGAATCCCAGACCCTCACCGAGTTGGCGCTCAAAGCCCAGTTCTACCGCAACGTCGGCGTGGACGCCGTCTGGATCATTGATTACAAGTCACGCACCGTCGAGGTCTGGCAGGCGCACTCCACCACCACACTCCACGACACCGAGCTGCTCACCAGCCCGCTGCTCCCTGGCTTCAGCGTAGCGGTCGCGTTCCTGCTCGATGGCTAGCCCCACCGCCAATGCCGCGCCCCATGGCGCATCACTTATAGATCGGGTTCTTGGTGATCACGTATCTGCTGTACCCATAGTAGGGCAAGGGATCCACGTACTGATTATCCCACTCCACCATGAAATGCACATGCGGCCCAGTGGAAACCCCGGTTGATCCCTCCAGCCCCACGGGATCGCCCGCCTTGACGAATTGGCCCACGCGCACCAACGTCGTAGCCATGTGCCCATAGACGGTCGAGATATGGTGGCAGTGATCAATCTTCACGGAATAGCCCAGGCCGTTGGTGGCGTCATAGCCCGCCCAGATGACCTGCCCCGCCTGCGCGGCATGGATGGTATTGCCATACGGCCCCGAGAGGTCTACGCCCGTGTGGGATATCCACGAACCGATCACCGTGAAGCCGCGCACCCAATAGGCACCCCAGTTGGGCGGCTGGAGCTGGTACGCGGTGGCTGTGCCTTTGCCATCGGGGCCGCAGAGGGATTCCTGCGGTGGGTTGCCAGCGGTTGAGTTCCACCAATTGTTAGCGAAGCGCGCGCCGTTGGCGCTAGCCTGGTCACGCTGTGGTGGACGGTAGTTCGCGCCATAGGTGGGGTCGGTGGGGATTTTCAACTCCTGGCCCACCGAGAGTTCCTCGCCAGCGGCGAGGTGGTTCAAGGCATAGATACCGCCGATCTGAACCTTGAATCGGGCGGCGATAGAGTCTTCCGTATCGCCCCACCGCACCTGGTACCACTGGTAATCGGTCTGCTTGCGCCAGATGGCCACACCCGAGAACGCCTGGAAGGAGGAGATGCCCGCGTCGGCGTTGCCACCCAGCGGAGTGAGAGCGAAGAGGCCCGTCACGAGGATGCTGGCGATAAGAGTAAAGATGGCAATGCGCATCGTCAGCGGACGCTGGCGGCGGCGGATGAACGGCGTGCCCATCGAGGTGCCCGTGCCCGCAATGACGGTGGGTGCCTTCGGGCGCTCCGTGGCGGCCACGAGTGCGCCATCCCCGTCATCCAGCGGCATCAGCCCCAGGAGATCCTCGTCGCCCTCGCCAGCCAGGGGGACGGAGTCATCCTCGCCATACGCGCCCTCGTAGGTCTCGGCGGCATATCCGCCCGCCAGTTCATACGTCTCGAAGTGTCCATCGCCATCGCTGGGTCGCTGGAATGGCCTCTTTTTGCCCATGCCGCGCCTCGCTCTCCACCCTCGTGCTCTTGGCCGTCTGTTCGTCCCTATTGTACTCCATGCTTGCCCTTTGCGAGGCTCATACCATGCGCAATAGCCAGGAAGGGCTGTATCAGCGTCCGAGCCAGAGGCGGTCATAGGTGGCCCAATCGGCGGGGGTGGTCGTGCCATAGCGATAGATGGCGACGCCTTCGAAGGAGGAGATATCGCCGCCGCTATTCAGCCCAGCGGTCACACCGCTCAGGCCAGAGGTCATGTTTTCCGCCCGATCGTGAAACCAGGTACTGTCTCCGGTGTAGGTAGGCAGACCAATTAGCACACGGGGTGGGTGGGGCACGGCGGAGGCGGACTCCAGAATATACTGCGTCTCCTGCTTCACCGCCAGCGCATAGAGGCCCGCGGTTGGCATCGCGGTATTATAGGCCATGACCACCAACTGATCCACGTTCGCCGCGACGGCACTGTAGTAGTACGATGTCCACCAGGCACCCGCGTGCCCCGCTTGAAACGCCCAATCGGCGATATGCGCGTTGGGCGCCCACTTCTGCGCCGCGACCGAGATGAGCGCGCCGGGTGGCAGGACGGCGCGTGTCGCGCGGAGCAGGTCAATAAAACGCGGGTTGTTGTTGAGAATCGGCTCGATATCGTAATGGACGCCATCCATGCCGGCGCTGGTAAAGCCCCGGGCGGTGGCGACGATGCGCGTGCGGGTGGCGGAGTCATCGAGGTTCACCACCTGGCCAGCGGGGAGGCCACTCGCCGCTTCAAGCTGACCGATCCATGCTAGGA
>JADMIN010000786.1 GCA_015478575.1 Ktedonobacterales bacterium
CCATATGGCATTGAGGCTTTCGGAGACCTCGCAACGCCAATTTCGATCGGATGATATAATATTTCGTGGGCGCGTTGGCGAGCTTCGGGGGAGTCTACAACGCTAGGGCGATTAGAGGAACCGCTCTTCGGAATCGCGTGCACGGTAGCGCGCGCTGGCGCGGCCTGCGGCGCGCCGCTGCTCTACCTGAGCGGGAGAGATGCGCGGAGCGCGCGGCGACAGCAACGCGGCTTCTAGAGCGGCGATGCGCTCCGCCTGAGCCTGCACTTGCGCACGCAGGTCAAGACTGTCGCCCGCAGCCTCCGCCGGCGGACCAACGGAGAGCAATCGAGCGAGCGCTGTGCGCCGCCGCTGGGCGGCAAAGGCTCTCCGTTGAAGCTCCGTCGGCATCACCGAATGAATACCAGAGAAAAGCACTGCGGCGGAAGCGGTTCGGACGGCATGCGGTTCCGAAAGAGAGCATCCAACCCCTCAAAAGGGTGAGGGGGTTGGATGCTGTGTTCAGAGAGGCGGAAGGCCACTTCGCAAACCGTGCCAGTCAACTGGCTACTCCAATGAATATTCGGTTTGGTCCCCGCGCTGGCACGGTTTGCAGAGTGGACGACGCCAAAACAAAAAGCGCGCCCCGTTGGGGCGCGCCTTCCGGTCGGCCTGTGTTCCGCCGTTGCGGCGGAAGCTCCCTGTTGACTTCGCGGGCCGACGCACGTTAAACCAACAGGCGAAGCGAGCGCCCCGATCGTAAAACATCGGGCCGCTCAATGGAAGCGGCCTTAGAGAGCCCGGAGAGACAGCCGGGCCACCGCTGGGGGCGGAGAGCCAGAATCCCTCAGCGCACGAGCGACTTCGGTGCTAACACGGCCATCGGTGACGATGGAGACGTGTATGCAAGCGAAGGACGCCGAGACCCTCGAACAAATCGCTTTGGGTGCAGAGGCGGGCTTGAGCCCGGCGCACTCAGCGTCGGCGCTGCGAGACATCGCGCAGCGCATACGCGCTGCCGCGCCCGTACCAGCAGCGGCGCATGATGCGCCAGCGCCGACGTCAGCCGACGAGCCCGACGCCCAGCTGGCTGCGATGGTCGGCTCGTGCGAGGAGTGCCGCGCAGCGGCTACAGGCCAGCGGCCGACGCATGACAACGACATGCTGCGGCACGCCCGAGAGGGCCATGCGGAGCAGCTCGCGCAACTCATAGCGCGCGTGGCGGATGCAGCGGCGAGCGCAGCCAGCGATGTCTAAATCGCGCGCCCGGCGTGCGAGGCGTCGCGCACGCTGCGTCGTATGTGGGGACCAGTACACGGTGGCTGAAACGCCGCGTGGCCGTGACTGGCTATTCATCTGCATGCGATGCGCGAGGTGCGCGCCGTGGCTCTGGGAGCCACCCTAACGGGTGCAACCTCACCCGGCCACGCGCGCTCACTATGCGGCGCGTTGGCGACGTAGCGGGACGAGCATCGAGGACCAGGGCATCGCCCGCTTCCTTCGACACGGGGCTGTACGAATTAGGTAGCCAGCAGCCACGCGGGC
>JADMIN010000078.1 GCA_015478575.1 Ktedonobacterales bacterium
CTCAACGCCTTGCAACTCGTGCTGAATGGCACGGCGCTGGAGGGCACGATTTTCCTGCTCCAGGTGCCCACGGGCGTCCTGGCGGATGTCTACAGTCGGCGGCGCTGCATCATCCTGGGCATCGCCTTCTTGGGCGCGGGCGCCCTCTTGCAAGGGGCGTTCCCCCGGTTCGAGACCATCTTGCTCTCGTCAGTGCTCGCTGGCCTCGGCTACTCCTTCCTCAGCGGCGCGGAGGAGGCATGGATCGCCGGTGAGGTGGGCGAGGAGCGTGTGGCGCACGTCTTCTTGCGCGGCTCGCAGGTGGGCCAGGTCGGCGCGCTGCTCGGCGTGGTCATCGGCACGGGGCTGGGCACCATCCAACTCAATCTGCCGATCCTCACCGGCGGCGTGCTGCTGGTGGCGCTGGCGGGCCTGCTGCCGCTTATCATGCCCGAAACGCGCTTTCAGCGCGGCGCGCACCTAGAGCGCCCAACCTGGAACACCCTCAGCGGCACGCTGCGTGATGCCGCGCGGCTGGTGCGGCGCAGTCCGGTGCTGCTGACCATCCTAGCGGTCACGGCGTTCTACGGTATGTCCAGCGAGGGCTTCGACCGCCTCAACGTGGCGCACTTCCTCAGGGACTATACGCTACCACCGCTTGGCCCGCTGAAGCCGGTCGTCTGGTTCGGTATCATGCGGGTCGTCGGCATGCTGCTCAGCCTCGCCGCGATGGAGTTGGCGCGGCGTCGGCTCGACATGCGCCGTCCGGTCCTGCTGGCGCGCGCGCTCTTCGTCCTGAACGCGCTATTGCTGGCGAGCGTCGTTGTCTTTGGGCTGGCGGGCGGCTTCGTGCTGGCGCTCGCGGCCTTTTGGAGTGTGACGGTGTTGCGCAGCGTGAACGACCCGCTCTATAACGCCTGGCTGACGCGCAATACGGCGCCCGGAGTGCGAGCCACCGTCATCTCGATGAGCGGGCAGATGGATGCGCTGGGCCAGATCGTGGGCGGGCCGGTCGTCGGCGTGATCGGCACGGTGCGCTCGCTGCGCGCGGCGCTCGTGGCCACCGGCGTGACGCTCTTCCCCGCGCTGCTGCTCTATGCCCGCGCGCTGCGCAAGGGGCACGTCGCCCAGGCGCCCGCGCCAGAAGAGGAGGAGGCCCCCGCCAGCGCGGAGGCTGGCACCGAGGCGACCTAACCCCCGCTGATCTGGTGGGCCACGCACGGCCTACCTCAACGGAGTATCACAACCCCTGGGCGGTGATGAGGATGTCGGTGACACCGCTCTGGGTGGCATCGGGCGAGATGGTCAGCGTCAACTGCGTCTCGCCCTGGCTCGCCGTGATCTGCTGGAAGCCACCGAGGCTGCCGCTGTGGACCGACCCCCAGCCCTTGGCCGGGAGTTGTTGGGTGTAGAAGCTGGCGATGTCGCCCATGGGCGCGCTGGAGCAGTAGCCAAAGAGGCCGCTGCCGTTCTGGATGAGGCTGACGCGCAGCTCGGCGCTGGGATAGCTGGGGATGCTCGCTGGCGGCGGCGTGGCCACGCTCTTCGGCTGGTCGCAGATGTCGCTGGCGCCCGCCTGGGCCTCAGCGGTGCCGATAGGGGTGATGGTCGGCGCGGTGGCGCGCGGCGCGGGCGTGACGCCGCTGGTGGGCGTGAGGCGGCTGGCGGCGCCGGGCGTGGTAGTGCGCGCGGTGGTGGACCCGCTGGCACAGCCCGTGCCCACCAGCGCCAGCCCCGCGATCAGCGCCAGCGCCAGCCCGCGCGCCAGCCGCCGCGGACGCGCGCCCCGCCCAGTAGGCGCGTCACCCGCGCGCGCGCTCAGCATCCGCTCTCGTTCCGCCACGTGCTTCCCCTTCTCCGCTCCACCCCGCCGCTCTCTCCAACTGCGCTCCATTTTAGCATGGCGCGCGATTGCCCGCACGAAGGTCCCAGCGGCGCGGCGGAGGGCGAGATGCGTGGCGGGCATTGGGCGCGCGTGGTAGGCTAGACACGAGCCATAATAAACGCACACGAGGGGGGCGCGCATGACGGAGCGGCGCGGAATGGAGCGGCGGGAGGATGCCACCGTCGAGGAGGTGGTCTTTCCGCTGGGCTTCCGCTGGGGGGTGGCCACGTCATCCCACCAGTGCGAGGGCGGCACTACGAATAACTGGAGCCGCTGGGAGGAGATGGGCCACACCGCCGGGGGCCAACGCTCCGGCCTGGCCTGTGACTGGTGGGCACACGCCGAACGCGATTTCGACCTGGCCCAGGAGCTTGGCCTGAACGCGCTGCGCCTCTCACTGGAATGGAGCCGGATCGAGCCGCGGCCAGGCGCGTGGGATAACGCCGCGCTGGCGCGCTATCGCCAGATGCTCCAAGGGCTGCGCGCGCGCGGGCTGGAGCCACTGGTCACGCTGCACCACTTCACCCACCCGCTCTGGTTCGAGGATCGCGGCGCCTTCCTCGCGCCCGACGCGGTGGAGCGCTTCGCGCGCTATGCCGTGCGCGTGGTGGAGGCGCTGGGCGACCTCTGCGACTTCTGGTGTACGATCAACGAGCCGAACGTCTACGCGACCTTCGCCTACCAGCTTGGCGGCTTCCCACCGGGGCGCACGGGCGACTTTCGGCGGGCGATGCGCGCGCAGGCGGGGATGGCGCGTGCCCACGCCGCCGCCTACTACGCCATCCACGGCGCGCAGCCCAACGCGCGCGTGGGCTGGGCGCACCACTATAACACGTTCGATCCCGCGAACGAGCATTCCTGGCTGGATCACCTGGCCGCTGGGGTGCGCGACGCCGCCTTCAATGACGTCTTCCCCCGCGCGGTGCGCACGGGTCGCGCGCTTGTTCCGCTCCGCCCGCTCGTGGGCGATCTGAGCGCGGTGCGGGGCACCTGTGACTACGTGGGCATCAACACGTACTACCGCGACCTCGTCGCCTTCGATCCACGCCGCCCGCGCGAGTTGTTTGGGCGGAGCTGCGTCGTGCCGACGGCGCCACGGGGCGATAGCGGCGCGGCCAGCAGCGTGGGCGCGATCTATCCCCACGGTATCGCGCGCGCGGCCCAGCGGGCGGCGGCGCTGGGCCGACCACTCTACATAACGGAGCATGGCGTGGCGGACCACGCGGATCGGCTGCGTCCGTGGCTGCTCGCAACGGCGGCACGAACGATGCATGAGGCTCTTCAGCACGGTATAGATCTGCGCGGCTACTATCACTGGACGCTGGTGGATAACTACGAGTGGGCCGATGGCTGGAGCCTGCGCTTCGGGCTGATCGCGCTGGATGAGCGCACGCAGGCGCGCCATCCGCGGCCCAGCGCGGGCTTCTATCGCGAGATCGCGCGTGCCAATGCCCTGACCAGCGAGATGGTGGCGCGCTATGCCGCTGGCGCGCTGGCCCAGACGTTCCCGTTGGAATGAAGCGCCAGCGACGGCCTAGACGCCGCGCGACACTCCAGGGGGGTATCGTTCGTAGAGAGGCGGAGGGCAGCCTACCTGTCGCGCGGAGATCCGCGTGCCGCTGGGTTGCCAGGTCTGGCGTCTCACCGGACGCGCGCCACCGAGCGTACCAGCGGGGGCGTCCCAGGTGAGAGCCACGACGAGGAGCCAGCAATCATGAGAGGAGCGCGATTATGAGGCCATCACTGACGCCCGCCACCCGGACACCCGCCATGCCGCCCCAGCCGCGGCGCCGACGGGTATCGCTGCCGCGCGATGTCTACAACGGTGCGGTGCGCGGCGACTTCGAGCATCATCTGGGGCTAGCGGGCGCGCTGACCCAAGCGCTGCTGGGCTACGTACCAGGGATTGGGACGATCTGCGCCATGCGCGACTTCGTCGCCGATCTGCGCCAGCGCGACCACCTCGGCGCGATGCTCAACGTGCTCGCGCTCTTCCCGGTGCTAGGCGGCTTCCCCAAGACGGCGGAGGTGCTGCGCCATGTGCATCTGGTGGGCCGCGCCGTCGCCAAGACCCGCCGCCGCGCTTACGATGAGCAACAGCCCTATTAGCGCGCGAGCCTATGCTCTCGGCCCTCCGCGCCTCGCCCAGAGCGGGCGCCCTCCACGCGCGAGGAAGATAGCGGAACATGGAGCAAAGGTCGCTCCTTCCTCACGCCAGCGGGTTAGAGAACTGGTTTTCAAGCGTGCCACGTATGCGTTATACTGGACAGATAGCCGGTCGTCTGAGATCAGACCGGGGCACGTGAAGGGGCGTCGAAGCCGGGTACCCGCGTGATGTTGAGGAGAGCGTTTCCATGAGGTCAGTGGAGGTATTCACGGGTGGAGGTGGGTTGGCGCTTGGCCTCGAGCGCGCGGGGTTTCGCCATGACGCGCTTGTGGAGTACAACCACGATGCGTGTGAGACGCTTCGGGCCAATAGTGGTGGTGCGTGCTTGCGCGGTCGAAGATGGCCTATCTATGAAGTAGATGCCCATGAGTTTAGATACGACCGGTGGGCTGGCAAGATTGACCTGCTGGCTGGTGGACCGCCATGCCAACCGTTCTCCATCGCTGGCAGACATGCGGGAGATGCCGACCAGCGGAACCTGTTCCCAGAGTTCTTTCGCGCGGTGCGGGCGACGTGGCCGCGTGCCATTCTCATCGAGAACGTGAAGGGACTGGCGCGTGAGGCATTCCGGCCCTATCTGAGGTATATCGCCCTCCAGCTCCGCTATCCAACGATCACCGCGGGACCAGCGGAGCGGTGGGGAGAGCACGCGGATCGGCTGGAGCGGATCGCGCGTGAAGGTGCGCGACCGGACCTCACATATCGGGTATATGGTCCGTGTATGCTGAACCTCGTGGATTATGGTGTGCCTCAGCATCGGGAGCGGCTCATCTTCGTCGCGATACGCTCAGATATGGACATTGAGTGGTCGTTCCCCCCGCCTACCCACTCACGGGACGCACTCCTCTACGACCAGTGGATTACAGGCGTCTATTGGCGTCGGCACGGTCTGAGACGACCAGAACACTGCGCTGTGCCCGCCCATTGGCTCGCGCAGGCGCGCCTCACTGGTAGACCGCTAGAGATGGCGTGGCGTACGGTACGCGATGCGCTTTGGCGATTGCCCGAACCGGTGGATGGGAAGGAGCATCTGACGATTTCCCAGCATGTGGGCATACCGGGCGCACGGAGCTATTACGGGCACAGCGGCAGTTCCTATGATCTGCCCGCGAAGACGCTGAAAGCTGGTGGCCATGGCGTACCGGGTGGCGAGAACATGCTCCGCCGCGAAGATGGGAGCGTGCGGTACTTCACTGTTCGGGAGAGCGCGCGGCTCCAGACATTCCCCGATAGCTACGTGTTCCGCGGCAGCCGCACAGAGGCAATGCGCCAGATTGGCAACGCCGTGCCGGTCCTCGTCGGTGAGGCGCTAGCTCACCGCTTGATTATTTTTCTGCGCGCGGCGGATGCCAAGCAAACGCGCCATCATGCGCGTGACTTAGCCGTGACTCCTCCGCTGCTGAAAGTGGTGGGCGGTTAGCCATCACACGGTCTCATCAGCCTCACGCTCAGCCTCACGCTCAGCCTCACGCTCAGCCTCACGCTCAGCCTCACGCTCATCATCTCCCGCTTCATCCACATTGTCGGCGGCCGCTTCGCCCGCGGCGCTATCCACTGGTAGGCCAGCGATGTGGCGAGCGAATTGGACGCGCCAAAAGGTGACATCCTGAGCATTGGGGGGCCGCGATGCCGCATGTGGTCGGCCAGGATGTACGGTGTCCCACGCGGATTGTTTCTGTCCCGCGCGTCCACTCCCCGGCGCGTGCCCACCTAATCCCCACTTATTCCACACGGGTTTGTGCTCACCAATGAGAATATGCTCCGCCAGTCCAATAAACAAATGCTCGATAACGAGGTAGCGGCATTGAAAGTCGGTGATCTCCAAATTGGTGACCGCCTCGATTGATTGCGCATGCTCCCATAGACGTGTAAAGAGCTTTGTGTCGCGTCCCGTGCTCTCAGCGTCCGTCGCGCCTCTTAGACCGCCTGGAGGAGCGGCCTGCCCAACGTAGATAGGTCGGTGGTTCTCCGGTTCCGTGGCTCCAACAAGAGGGGTATACTCTGGAAAAGGCCCCGTGTAATAGAGAGCGTACACTCCCGCGCCATAAAACGCTTCCGTTGGTGGCAGTGGGTGCAATGGTTGCTCGAAGAGCTTGCGCGTGAAGGTCTCGATAATGCTCCTTGTGGCCAGTGGACTATAGATCTCGTATGGAGCGTCGGGCCTGGGTTTCGGCCTATTCGTTTTCCGCGTCGCCATGCGCGATCAATTGCCTTCTCGGCCTAAGATATCGTGTAGAGAGCGGTACTCTATATCACCGCAAGCGGTATGGCAATGCGTGCCACGCGGAGACTTCAGCGCATGACCGAGAGCAGGGCACCCGACGTGACGTCGCGCATCATGTCAGCGGTGAAGAACAAGGATGGTGAGGCGGAGATGCTGCTCCGCCGCGTGCTACACGGGCGTGGGCTGCGCTACCGGCTGCACGATGGAACGCTCATTGGCCGGCCGGATATCGTCTTCCCTGGCCGACGCTCAGTCGTCTTCGTGGATGGCGATTTCTGGCATGGCAACGCTTGGCGTCTGCGCGGTATGGCCTCATTCGATGAGCAGTTTCGCTTCCACTCGCGTCCTGAGTTCTGGCGCGCGAAGATTACGCGCAATGTGGAGCGCGATCGTGAGGTGAACGCGCGGCTCGCGGAGATGGGATGGCGTGTGCTGCGCCTGTGGGAAAGCGATGTGCTCAAGGATGTGAATGCGTGCGCGGATCAGGTGGCGATATTCTTACATGGCTACCCGAACGCGGGAGAAACTACGCCCTTCTGTCATGCTGACTAGCGGAATTATCCCTACTCTCCCTGCTCCCCCCAGCGCGATTCCCCGCGCCGCGCGCAACACTTGACGGGTGCATGCTTTGCCACTATACTGTGCGCGGACCAGAGGCCCAAGCGCGCGAGCCATCGCTCACCGCTGTGGATCATGCCCGCCAACCTCGGTGGAGAATAGAGGCCGTAGCCGCGCGGGACGGTGCCGCCAGCCAAGAAGGAGCAAACGATGCCGTGCCCCAACTGCCATGCCGACGTGCCGCCGGGCGCGGAGTTCTGCACACACTGTGGCACTCCACTCGATTCCCAGGCGCCAGACACAGAGGGCCATCAGCCGCCGATTCCAGAGCAGGGCGCCAATCAGACCGCACCGAGCTATCCGCTTCCACCACCCTACGTACCCTATGGTGGCTCGCCCTACGCGCCGCCGTACGCTGACCAGCCGTACACTGACTCGCCCTACGCGCCGCCCTCGCAGCCCTACGCGCCGCCCTCGCAGCCCTACGCGCCGCCCTCGCAGCCGTATAGCAACCTGTATTCCCAGCCCTTGCCGGGCGCGACGTATTCCCAGCCCCTGCCGACGACACCGCGCCCGCCCTTCATGCCAGACCTCTTCGGCGCCAATGTGGCGCCCGCCTTCGCCGTGCCGCGGACGCGGGCGCAGGCGTTGCTGCTGCGCTATTTCCCCAGTCGGTTGGGGGTGAGCCTCTGGTTCACCGCCGCGCTGGGAGCGGTCGTCGCCGCGATCACGGGTCTCATCCTCTCGTTCCTCGTCCAACTGGTCTGGGAGAATCTGATCAAGACGACGCTTGCCGCTTCGTCTCCTTCCGTATCATCCTTCCTGCTCGGCAGCTTGGATACCTCCTCTCTGGGGCTTGACCCGCTCAAGATCTTCGCGCTCGCGCATCATGTGCCACTGGTCATGACCTATTCGGGCAACGTCTTGGGTGCCAGTGCCAGTGGCAGCGGCTCGCTGGATCTGCCGCTGACCGGGCTGTTGCTCGTGCCCGCGCTCGCCCTGACCCTCGGCGGCTATCTCTCAGCCTCCAGCGACTACAGCCACGTGGCACGCTACAGCATCGCCCGCGGCGCGCTCATCGCGCCCTTCTATGGCCTCATCACCTTCTTCCTGGCCGTGGTCGCCACCAGCCATCTCTCCGGCGCCGCCGCTGGCGTCTCCAGCGTGGCCAGCATCGGCTCCTCACCCGCGCATGCGCTGGTCTATGGGTTGCTGTGGGGGGTGCTCTTCGGCGCGCTAGGCGGGTGGATTCAGGTGAGCGGGCGCCACTGGCTGGCGGCGGCGCTGCCCACCCTGCAAGCGGTGCGCAACCCACGCGCCGCTGGGGCGGTGGCCGGGGCGGTCATCGCGTTGGTCAGCGGCATCCTCATCTTCTTGGTGCTCGGCTTTGCCGCGCTCGCCTTCTTTAACGTCCACGCCGCGGGGATGGCCGCTCCCGTTTCCACGGCCACGACGCCCCAGATCGGCGCGGGGACGGCCATAGGCATCCTGCTGGAGACCATGAGCATCTTCGGGCCGACGGCGGCGATCTGGCTCTTCGCGCTGGCCACGGGCGCCGCGCTCAACGCCTTCGAGAGCATCACCAGCACGGGCCTAGGCCCCGGTGGACAACGTCAGGTGGCGGGATCGCTGGGCTTCATCGGCGCGCAACAGACGCTGACGCCGAGCACACTGCTGCTGCTGGGGCTGGTGCCGCTGGTTTGTTACCTGATCGGTGGGCGCGTCGCCGCGCGCATCGCCCGCGCGCCTGATGTGCGCGCCGCCGCGGTGGCTGGGGCGCTGATGGCCGTGCCGCTCAGCCTGCTGATGGCCGCGCTCGCGGCGGCGGTCTCGGTTGGGCTGCGGGTCTCAGCCTTCGGCCAAACGATCAGCG
>JADMIN010000079.1 GCA_015478575.1 Ktedonobacterales bacterium
CGCGGGGGCGGCGGTGGGCGCTCAGTGGACACAGAACGGCCCACCCCATAGGACTAGGGTGGGCCGGGTGCAAGGGCACTGGCATCCCCGCTATTTGGGTGCCCCTCCCCCTTGCGTCCCACTCTGAAAGGCGCCCGCGACCCCATTGGCCGCAGCCTGTGCCCATGGGTTCGCTTGTGCCTGTGCTCGCGCCGTGGCCGTCGCTGCCCCTTGCAGATTTGGCTTTGTGCCCTGGTAGCCTCCCGCGCCGTTGAAGGGGTTCCGGTTCGCGCTTGGGTCACTGCTCGCGGCAGGCTTGCCCGGCAGATGCCCAGTCATGCCCGTGTAGATCACGCCCAGCCCCGTGGCGACCAGCAGCAGCGCAAGTACTGCTCGCATATGTGTATCCTCCCGTGTGAGAGGGCCAGGCAGCGCCCAACCCTCCCTAACCAACGTAACACTTGAGCGCCCCGTCACGCGCTCAGATAGAACTCTGTTTCTCCGCTGGCGTCCGCTTCTGGGGCATCTTCCCCGTAGAAGTATTCAATGATCGCCGCCAGCGCGGCTGCCCAGCTCCCATGTTCGCGCACAAAATCGCGCAGCTTCGCGGGCGTCAATCCGCCCTTTTGCCCTGGGCTGTGCCATTTGCCATCAGTGCCCAGGTAGCTCGCCTTCACGCGCGTGCCGCTGGCGGCTGCCAGGCTAGCCGCGAAGTTCGCCATGGCTTTCGTATGCCCACGCACGAAGGCGTCCCCGTTGGGTAGGCGCGTCACCGCTCCGCCCTCGTGATGCGTCCCGCCCGCGCAAACAAGGCGCGGTGTTGGGTGCGCGGTTGCGGGCGTTGGCGTCAGCTCGCGGTAGCCAGGGCGGCTGGGCGCGGCCCGCCCAGGGTGCTCACGGGTATTGCCGTGGCCGCGTGCGTCCTGTTTGTTTGGCGCCTTCCCTGCGGCTAGCTGTCGCTCTACGCGGTTAGCCTGGCGCACGACTTGATCCGGTTTCTTGAGCCCGCCCAAGAGGTTCATATCGCGCAAGAATGCCGCCGCGTCGCCCGCGTTGTGTTTGCCATAGGGCCCACGTTGTGTGGCCATGGGTTACGCTCCTTTCGCCAGACGTGAGAGCGACAGCGGGGCCGCTGGTACTGGCGTGTCATGATCGAATGTGGCGGTGTCCTTGGCGCGATAGCATCCTATCTTGCCATTGTCAGGCCAATTGGGCTGGCAATCATTCGCCAGGTAGACCGCATCGCCCAGGATGCCAAGCACGGCATGCGCAGGGAGTGTGAGCGCCCGCCGCGCAACCTGTACCCGCTCCCTGGCAAATATGGCGGTAGACCACTCAGGGCGCCGCCAGTGCTTTTGCCATTCGGAGAGGTCAACGCGCCCGCGAATGGACACGCGCCCATCGTCCTCGTCTACGCGCTGGCGTTCGCGTAGGTCCGCCGTCGCGTCCCAGTCCATTTCGTCTAGGCTCTCCGCGCTCACGCTGCGGGCGTTGCTCTGCTTATGCCACAGCCCCACCGGATGCGCGATCATGGCCCGCAGCGCCCTCCGTAGCGCCCGGTTCGCGGGCGTGTGCGGGGCGGCGTCAAAACGCTCAACCGCGCCCCCCAGGCGCTCCGCCCACTCGCGGAGGGGATCGCCCCCCGGTGTGTCGCTTGGCGCAAAGAGCACGCGCTCAAGCACGCGCACGGGCCACGCGGGGAGACCATTGCGCATGCGGGCATCCTCGTGTGTGAGCAGCCGCATATCCACCTCATCGAGCCAGCATTCCCACTCTTCGCCGGGCGTGCGCGGATACTCCCAACCGGAGCCATGCGGCGCTTTGCGTGGGGCCAGGCCGATATGCGCCCACCCCTGGGGCACGGTCACGAGGGCGCGATACTTGCCATTGCGGTAGGGCACATATGGCCCCGCGTCGTGTACCAGATCGCCCCGGATAATGGGCACGCTGCGCATGTAAGCGCCCCAGGCAATGCGGGCATCATACGCGGTGATACGGCGCACCAGGCGCCCTGGCTCCGCGCACACCTCCATGCGGTGCGGGGTATCGTGCGCGGCGAATAACCGCGCTAGCCCGTCCTCCAACAGCGGGTATTGATAGGGGCGCTGGGGTGGCTCCCCTTTCTTTGTCTTGGGCCAGGGCAGCGCGTGCGAGAGCAGGACTATCCCCGTCGCGCCGGGCGTGCGCAGCAGGTGGCAGCCGGGAAACTCTTGCGCCACCCATGCGGCCAGGCGCGGCCACAGGGCGCCAAGTTGTGCCCGCTCGTCTGGCGTCTTGGCGCCCCAGTAGCGCTGCTCTGTGTGGTTCAGGCTCTCCCACGCGGGCGCGTCGCCGGGTTCAGGGTCGGTCACGCGCCACGCCACCCAACCGCGCCCGGTGCCAGCAGGTGCCGTGGTGTCGCTCGTGCCTGTGTCGCTCGTGCCTGTGTCGCTCATGGGGCGCGTGGGTAGGTAGGGTGCTCCCTCGTCTGGCACCGCTCGCACGCGCCCGTGCTCGTCGCGCTCGAGGCGCATACGTGGGCCGAAGGCGGGCAGCTCGTGGCCGTCGTGCTCGTCGTCTATCGGCATACCGGCATGCTCCCTCGTCGTTGTGGGGGCGCTCATGGCTGCCCCCCTGTGGCCGCGCTCGTGGCCGTCTGGCCGAGCACGCCCGCCGCGTCCGCGCCTAGCGTTTGCGCTATGGCCCGGATCGCCTTCCACTGGCCAGCCGTGTACATCTCGCGCAGCTTCGCGGTAAACGCCGCCGGGTTCATGTCGCCTTGCCCTGTCAAGCGGATCACCGCGCCGCCCGCCGCGAAGCGCTCGCGTAGCTTATCCGAGTGCAGCCACCCTGCCGCCCGCATCACATCGCCCCCGCACGCCCATTGCATCGCTTGCGACGCGGGGCTATCTGGTGATGCAGGGCGATACCAGGGCTGCCCGGCATAGTCGCTCGTGCTCTCCCCTGTGCTCGAGGGGGTATCGCTCGAGGGGGTATCGCTCGAGGGGGAGCGCAGCTCGTGCCCCTCGTCGCTCGAGGGCGTGGGGGTTGGGTCCGGCGCTGGCGTGGGCGCATCATCTTCTGGTAAGAGCACGCGCCACAAGACGCGATTATTGTGCTTGTCCTCTCCGCAGCGCTCGGCACGTATCCCGCTCTTGCCGTATGGGCGCTTGTTGCGGTTCCGCAGGGAATTCCCCAGGGAAACGGCCATGGACTTATTCAGGCTGCCTAGATCACGATAGATGTAATCTGGCAGGGCTTGCGCCAGCTCCCCCTTGGGTTCCTCGCCGCACATCTCAGCCACCTTACGCACGGGAATGGGATCGCTCCCCAGCAGGCGATGCCAAGTGAGCAAGAAGGGTTCCCACTCCTCGCTATCCTCGTCGGCGCTCTCTTTGTCCTGCTTGTGCGTGGCCAGGAAGCCTGTCACGCCCGCGTATTCGAGGATGCCGCCCATGATGTTGGTCCACTCTTGAAAGCTGCCAAAGGGAATATACTCACTGGCGGACGGGCGCCCCGCTTCGTGCCATGCCAGGTACATGGTGAGGATTGCCCCAAGCAGCTTCGCGCGATTTTCTGGCACGCTCAGGTATTCTTCCATGTCGCCAATCGCGTAGCGGCGCGGATCGCGTTCCTCGGGGCGAGACATACCCGCATCCAGGTGAATGTAGTAGATGCGCCGGTATAGATCGCCGCTCGGGCGTAGCCCGTTGCCAGTAAATACCCAGGTGGCCCGCGAGGATACTACGGGCTGTTCAGACTTGCCCAACCGGCGGCACGCATGCGTGGGGAGCGTCAGCATATCTTCTAGGGCGCTGAGATTGATCACGCCCCGTATATTGTCCACGAAGATGCGCGTTGCGCCGTCCATCAGCGCCGTTTCTAGGCGCTTCTGTTGCTCCTCTTTGCTGTCTGTCCAGGGCACCGTATAGGCCGCTTCTGAGAGCGGCAGGCCCGTACCCGCCACTAGCGCCCAGCTCGCTAGGATCGTCTTAGCTGAGCCTTGCCGCGTGGCATCCACCAGGGACAGCGGCACATTGCCCTTGATGCTGGCCCGCAGTATCACCGTAAGAGCCGTGGCGATGATATTGGCCAGCCCTGCGCGGTCAGCAAAACACACGTCTTGCAAGACATACTCAATGAAGGCCCGGGCTGCCTTTGCGTCCTCTTGGGTGGGGTGCGCGGGCAATTCTGGCATGACAAAATCAGGGGAGGGCGCACAGTAGAGCGCCGTTGCCGCATCGTAGCCAGGCGCGGCGCAGACTGTGCCGTCTGGCCGCACTACCGGGCCTTGGGCGATGCCTTCCAGGCGAGGGAAGGGCCACGATCGCTGAGCCAGGATGAAGCGCACCAACTCGCGCGGGGGAGCGGATGAGGTTGCCACCGCGTCGCCCTGCTCATTTACGCGCACGTGGTAGCACACGACGGTATGGGCGATGATATTGCTTAGCTTATCCTCTTCTATCGTCTCTATGATGTGCTTGCCCCCCACGCCAGCCCGCACACGCACGAGGTAGATATCCCGCTGATAGAGCGGGCTCTCTGTGCAGATTGTCAGGTATCCGATGATCTCACCGGCTAGTCCCACCAGCTCGCGATCATTCAGGCAGACGCGGGGGCGCGGATCTTCGGGGGCAACGTCTTTGATCTCAACACGACGTGTGCCAGCCTTCGCGGCCTGAGTCTGTGCCCTCTTTTCCTCTTTGATCGCTACCGCGTGGGCTTTCCGTGCCTCGTTAACCGCCAATTGAAGCTGTCTGGTATTGAGCTTGCGCCCGTAGGATTCTTTGAGCTGCCCCTCAGCGTGGGCATAGTCGCCACGAGAGACGAGGGCGAATATCTCAGCCGCTTCGTACACCTTGCGCACGTCCTGGGCGGCGATCAGCTCGGCTACCAACTCCTCGAGGGCCTTGGGGTCATACGTCTTGCCCCTAAACTGATGTATCGTCGCGTTCATGCCGCCATCATCCTTCGCCCGCGCGGCAGGTGCGCCGCTAATCGTGGGCTCGCCTCCGCTCGTGCTACTAGCAGTGCTGAAAAGCACCGATCACACATCGTCAAGGTATGCTGGCCAGCCGGGATCACCCACGCGGTAGGGCGTCCGCAAGCGGCGCATAGGTGGGAAGGGTGGGCGCGGCATCCTCGGCAGGCGCCCTGCCCGTGGTCTATGGTGTGCCTGGGGGCCATGCCCCCTGGTGCGAAGCTGAACCCCCTGGGGGGCGTGCGTGTGTCTTTTCTGGCGGTCATGCGGCATGCCCTCCCCGTCCCGCGCTCGTGGGCCTGCTCATGGGGGCGTGCTCCCTCGAGGGGGTGCGCCGTCGTGGGCTGCGCGTGCCAGGGACGCGCCTAGGGGCTGGTAAGTCGTCTGGCGGGGGTGTCGGTGCGGGCATCGCGCCCGCTTTCGCGTGGGCCGCGTCCGTGGGCGCCACGAGCTGCGCTGCTAGGGTGGCCGCGTCGCATACCGCGAGCTGCTCCAACATGTGCAGATTGGCTGCCAGTACGCCCAGGTGTTCCGCCAGGATGCGCCCGCGCTCCCCGTGATATGCCGGAAGCGCCCGCGCCACGATCCACGCGGCTTGCGTCAAGAGGTCCGCACGCCCCGCCATGGCGGCTAGCGTCTCGTGCGGCACGAGCAGGGCGGATATCCCATGCCCCGCCACGTCAGCCGCAAGTACCGTGATAGGCTCGGGCGCGGGGGTGTGCTCGTCGTCAATTTGTGGTAATATCATGGTAGTTATTCCTTCGGCGCCCTTTCAGCGCCCTAGGTGGCGCCCTCAGAGCGCCCAGGTAGGGAGGTTGCCCGCCCAGCCATCTCTTGAACCGATCCCGCGTGTTCCCTTTTGCCGCCAAGCTTGCGGGGAATATGCGGGATTTTGTTTTGCCTGCGATCAGCTCGCAGGCGTCAGCCGTCGCCGCATCTCTGCCAGCGCCGCACGTCGCGCCCATGGGCGCCCCTCCTCGTCGAACGGGCCACACCGCACCAGGATAGATGCAGGCACCCCCAACACATGCGCCATGCGGTTGATAGCCGCCCCGCGTATGCGGCTGCGCTCCTGATGCACGGCTAGCAGCATTCCTGGGGTCACTCCCCCGTATCGCGCCATCATGTACGAGGTAGTGCCCAGTGCCCGCGCCCACTCTTTCAGCGCCGGTATTGGGAAGGTGGCAGCCTCGGCCACATCACCCTCTCGCGCTCGTGCCATCTCGTGCTCTCCTTTGTCCTCGTGTACTCGTGCGGGCATCTTCGCGGCCCGCTCCTATATACTATAGCATGTTGCGCGACGCCTTGCAAGTGTGATAGAATGAATGCGCCTAAACGCGCACATTCGTAGCGCAAGATGAGAGAGGACGCCCACCCATGACAGCCGCCAGCGATACCCCGCCGGAATACATCACCTACGAGGAAGCCGCTGGGCTACTCGGCATCACGCTATCCAGCCTGTATATCGTCGTGACACGAGGGCAGCTCCACCCCGTTCCCGATCCCGCCAACAGGCGCCGCCGCCTACTCTTGCGGATCGAAGTGGAGGAACGCGCCCGGATCACCAGACGGCACCCATACGGCATCCAGCCGCGCAGCCCCGCCAGAGTGGATGCGGCACGAGCTGAGGGGGCACAGCTCACGAACGACGAGCGCCGGTTACTCGTGGGGGTGGCCGCTGGTACCCTGGCGCTGGCGGCGATCGTGGCTCTAGCTCGTTCAGATGATCCCGCAATCAAGGGCGTAGCCGCTGGCGTGCTCGTGGCCCTGGTGCTGCTCTGCATCGCGGAATGGTACCGCGTGGGCACCATTGACGGAATAGAGCGCACGTACCTGGAACAGCTCGTAAAGAATGCCGACACGACCGACGAGCAGGTAGAGCACGTCATGGCCGCGATTGACCGATACGGCATGCCCGCCGCGTCTGTTGGGCTGGCTTCGTGAGGGACGAACGAGGGGCCGCCCTGGTATCGCCCGCATGAGCGCCCCTCGAGGGCGCCAGGGAGGGCGCCAGCGCCCCGCCAGCGCCCGGCAAGGGGGCGCGTATCGTGATACACTAAGGTGTTCGCCCCATGCGGGGCAGCTCGTGAGAGAAGAAAAGAGAGCACACCATGTACTGCCGTGTCTGCCACCGACAAAAGCCCGCCGGTCATTTTGATATGTACCCGGATCACAACGCCCAGGGGGCCAAGCGCACCCTTACAGAACGCTACGCCAGCGACGACGAGGGCGACAACGAGGGCGCAGGGCTGCATCTTGGCCCTGATGCCAAGCTGGGCCCGCTCATGCTCGTGGGGGGCATGGCCCTGGGCCTCGTGGCCCTCGTCGTGGCCGCTGCCCGTTCCGTGTCCTAGCATCTTACTTCCCCTCCCCTCAGCTCGTGCCCCTCGAGGGAGTGTGCAGCCACCTGGGCGCCGCTCGTGCCCCTCGAGCACGCCACAAGGGGCGCCAGGGTATCCCCCAGCGCCCCCGCCCGCCCCTAGCGCGGTAGCTCCTTATCAGGGCAGCAATCCGCACACAGCCAGCGCCGCACAGGGAACGGGCGCAAGGGAAGTACCTGCATGAGTGGCCGGTAAAAGTGGCAACCGTCGCAGGCATCCCACCGCGCGGGCGTGCCGTCGCGGAAGGGGGGCAGCTCCCCCGCATGGGGGCCGCTGGCGATCGTGTACCCCGCCACGTCATACCCGCGCCCCTTCATGGCGGCATCCCATATGCATACCTGGCGGTGGCCGCTCAGATAGGTGTAGGTACCTGGCGCCCAGGGCGTGCCCTGTGCCCCTGTGGCCGGTGCCGTGGCCGGTGCCGTGGCCGGTGCTGTGTCTAGCGCCCTCGAGGGCGTCTCATGCTGTGCCGTCATGCCGCGCCCCCGTTCCGCCGCTCGTGCTCTCCCTGAAGCGCCACGTATAGCGCCCTCAGCTCCTCGGCCACCCGCTGCGCCCGCCGGTAGATCAGCTCGGCATCAGTGGGGAGCACGCGCCGCAGCTCGTGCAGGATATCGGCATGCACCGTCACGGCGTCGTGGGCTTCGTAGACGCACGCCAGCGCATAGCGCAGCATGTCAGCGGGCATGCTGGCCAGCTCGTCAGCGGTGTAGGTGGGGGTATGGCCCCTCTCGAGGGCGGCAATGATAGAGCTATTGGCCACGGTGCGCCTCCTCTCCCATGCTCACGAGGGCCAGCGCCCCCAACTCCTCGAGGGCCAGCCATTGCAGCCAGGCGCCCTGCGCCAGACGGGCCAAAGGGCTATCATGGGGCGTGGGCGCGGCCAGCTCGTCTAGCTCGGCATAGGCTTCATACGTCATGCGGCACGCCCGTTGCAGCCGTTGCAGGCTGTCTGGCCAGTCGTGGCGGTGCCCCCGCTCGGCAAGGGTGGGGTTAGCCACCCGGTAGGCAGCTCGCCCCGCCAGAGGCGCGGGGTGGGTGATCGTGCCCGCGTGGTCTGGCGTGCGGGCTTGTGGCATACTTGGAGGTGCCATAGATACGTGGGACATGCTCAATACTCCTTGGCTTGGGCTGGGGTGAGATTGCTGCTCATCTCAGCCGCTTTTCTTCTGGGCCGCTCATCGCTGCCCTACACGACCTGCGCCCCCATGGGCACCGCATCAATGATGCGCTCGTCTGCGCTTCCCGCGTCGCCGTCTGCGCTCGTGTCGCGCTCATCTGCGCTCGTGTCGCGCCTTCCCGCGCTTGTGGTGCGCCTTTTTGCGCTTGTCTGCGCTCGTGCGCTTG
>JADMIN010000787.1 GCA_015478575.1 Ktedonobacterales bacterium
GCGCGGTAGCGCGCGACGTGTCCGTCGAACGACGCGGGCAACGGTCCCGCGGCGGCCAGGCTGACACGCTGGAACGAGCCGTCGTCTACCCGCAGATACGTGCCTACCGGGACATGCTCGCCGGCCTGATAGAGATGCGTGCCACATTCCTCACACTGGTCTTCACGCTGGTCACCGTGCGCTGCATGCTCAGACAGCAACCGGTGGAGTTCTCCTGGTTCCTCGCTCATGCTCTCGTGTCCGTTCTCGTGTCCGCCGGTTGGCGCAAGCCGGGCTACGCTGGCTCGATCGCTTGCGCTGGGCGTTCCCCTACAGCATATGCGAGACAGCGTGCGTCTGCCGCGACTTTTGGCACAGTGAAGCTATCGGTCCCACCACGTCGGGCGTGCGGCCGGCGTGCGCCGCGGCGCATGGGGTCTGCCGGGCGTATGACAAAAGTCGCTGCGGAGACGTCCATGCTAGCCGCATACTGCGGGTGACACTCGCAGCACGAGGTGAGCTGCGAGCAGCACGCGTGCCTGAGAGCGAGAAGCGAGAGAAAGGACGATAGACGATGAGCATGACCACGGCACCGTCGGCTTCTACTACACCATCCTCCCCCTCCGGCACGCCAGGCCCCGCGAGCGCGCATGCGTTGAGTGACGCGGTCCGCGCCCACCACCGCGCGCTGGCCGCGACCCTGGACGGCTACGTCAGCGACGTCGAGGCTGACCTCACCGGCTTCGACGCCGCCAACCTCACCGCCTTGCTCAACGGCCTGACCGACTTTCTGTCGGGCGAGCTGCTGCCGCATGCCCGAGGCGAGGAGCAGACGCTCTACCCGGCGCTCGATCCTGTGATCCGCGCGCACGGCTCACCCACGGCGACGATGCGCGTGGACCACGAGTACATCGCCGACTCCGTGCGCCAGATTACGGAGACGGTGCGCGGCCTGCGCGCGGCGGGCGAGCGCGAGCGAGCCTTGCTCGCCCAGCAGCTCACGCGCCAGGTACTCCAACTCCAGGCGCTCTTTGCCGTGCATCTGGCCAAGGAGGAGCGAGTCTATCTGCCGCTCGTCGAGCAGGCCATCGCGGCCGGCGACCAGCAGGCGCTGCTGGCGGCATTGCACGCCGAGGCGGAGGGCACGACATGGCCCGCCGACACCGGCCCCGACGAGCTGGAAGTGCGCCACCTGCCACCGGCGCAGCGCCATCAGGTGATCTTCGAGCGCTTCAACGGCTTGCCGGTAGGCGGCAGCTTTGTGCTGGTCAACGACCACGATCCCAAGCCGCTCTACTACCAGCTCGCCGCCGAGTACGCGGGACAGCTCCTGTGGCAGTACCTGGAACAAGGCCCGGAGGTCTGGCGCGTACGTATGGGCAAGGCCAGCGCGTAGTGTGTCCAGATCGGTTCGGCGCGTGAGACCTTACCCCCGCCCGCCGGCGGCGCTGCCGGGCACCCCCTCTCCACACGCATGGAGAGGGGGCCGGGGGGTGAGGTCGCTGGCTCGCTGAGGGGATAATGTGCGCTCACGCACAC
>JADMIN010000788.1 GCA_015478575.1 Ktedonobacterales bacterium
CCTCAGCTTCGATCCCCTGATGCTGGTGATCGTGATCGGCAGCGTCGCCCTCGCGCTCGGTAGGAACCACCGCCGCCGGCGCCGCCGCGCGGCCCACGCTGGCGCGCACCCACTCGCGCACCCGCTCCGGCGCATCCCCCCATTCGTCCCGCACGTCCCCTGGCGACGGGAACCGGTCGCGGGTTAGTGCGCCTGCGCCAGGGTGGGGACCTGACGGCCGCTGTGGTCGGGGTCCTCCAGGCGCGCCTCCTCGTGATAGGCGGCCTCGGTGTTGACCTTCCAGGGGTCGTAGTGCGTGCCCAGCGCGATGTTGCGCGCCACCAGCAGCGCCGTCATCATCGAGTGATCCTGGTTGTTGTAGTGGTGCATGCCGTTGCGCCCCACCAGCGCCAGGTTGGGCAACGCCGTCTCCAGATACGTCTTGATCACGCCCAGGTGCCGCTTGTACTCGTCATCGTAGACCGGATACGCCTTGGGCTGGCGCACCACCACCCCCCAGGCCACCTCCTCCGCGGCGGCACAGATGCCCAGCGCCACCAGCTCCCGCCGCGCCAGCCCCACCAGGTCGGCATCGCTGGCCGTCCACAGCCCGTCGCCTTCGAAGCAGAAGTACTCCAGCCCCAGGCAGGTGGTCGCCGGGTCGGGCACCAGCGCCGGACTCCAGTTCTTGAAGTTCTGGATGCGCCCCACTTTGACGGTGGGATCGTGGATGTAGATCCAGTTGTCCGGGAAGAGCTGCGCCCGCTGGATCACCACCGCCACCGTCAGGAAGTCGCGGTACTTCAGGCTGTTAGCCGCCCGCACCACCGGCTCCGGCAAGGGTGGCACGCACTGGTTGACCAGCTCACGGATCGGCAGCGTCGAGATGAAGTGTGTGCCGGCCACCGTGTCCAGCGGTGGCTGGCCCGCGGTAGCACCACTACCACTACCACCACCCGCACCATCCACCCCACTACCCGCACCACGACCGTCCGCGCCGCCACGACCACCACCCGCAGCACCATCGTCCGCGCCGTCCACGTCGCCGCCACGACCCCCCGCGCGGCCGTCATCGGTGCCCACCGGGCGCACGCTGACGTGGGTCACGCGCCCGTCCGCGTGGTGGATGCCCACCACCTGCTGGCCCAGCCGGACCTGGTTGCCCCCCGCCACCAGCCGGTCACGCACCGTCTCCCACATCTGCCCCGGTCCCAGCGGCGGGTAGCGGAAGCGGTCAATCAGCGTCGTGAGCACCGCGTCGCGGTCCCGCCCGCCGCGGCCCGTCCCCGTCCCCGCCGTCTTGCGGGGCCACAGCGCGCGGGGCCACAGGGCGCTCTTGATGGCCGCGCTCAGGTTGAGCCCCTTGATGCGCTGCGCCGCCCAGTCCGCCGAGAGCTCCCCGGTGCTGATGCCCCAGACCTTCTCGGTGTACGTCTTGAAGAAGATCTGGAAGAGGCGGTGCCCAAACTGGTTGGAGACCCACTCCTCCAGGCTGCGTGGCGTGCGCACCGGATGCAGCCGCGCCCACAGGTAGCTGC
>JADMIN010000789.1 GCA_015478575.1 Ktedonobacterales bacterium
TGACCTCGGTACATGACGTGGACGATGTCGGGGGTGATGTAGTTGAGGATGCGCTGGTAGTGCGTGATGATGAGCACGCCCAGGTTGGGGCCGCGCAAGGCGTTGACGCCCTCGGAGACGGTGCGGAGGGCGTCAATATCTAGGCCTGAGTCGGTCTCATCGAGGATGGCCATCATTGGCTCGAGCATCGCCATCTGGAGGATCTCGGCGCGCTTTTTCTCGCCGCCGGAGAAGCCTTCGTTGATGTAGCGATTGATGAAGGTGGTATCCACCTTGAGCAGCTTCATCTTCTCGTTGAGCAGGCGGCGGAACTCGGCTGGTGGCATGCCTTTGCGCTTGGAGACCTGGCCGGTGGGGGCGGGTGGGGCGCTGGGATCGTAGCCCTCGCGTTTGGCTTCCATGGCGCGGCGTAGGAAGTTGCCGACGGAGACGCCGGGGACGCTGGAGGGATACTGAAAGGCGAGGAAGAGGCCGAGGCGTGAGCGCTTGTCGGCGGAGAGCTCGAGGACGTTGATGCCCCTGAAGAGGATCTCGCCGTGCGTGACCTCGTATTTGGGGTGGCCCATGATGACGTTGGCGAGCGTGCTTTTGCCGGAGCCGTTGGGGCCCATCAGCGCGTGCGTCTCGCCCTGCTTCACGGTCAGGTTGACGCCGCGCAGGATCTCTTTGTTCTCGATCTTGGCGTGTAGGTCGCGGATGATCAACTCGGCGGTGGTGGTTGGGGCGCTCAGGGTGCTGGGCGCGGTCGGTGATGTCTTCATAACAGGCGAAATGCCCTCCTCGTCATCGTATGGTCATTGGTGAATGGAGGGGCTGCTCTCGCGGCCACTGCTCCATATTCGGGGCAAGGGATAGCTATTGGCCTCCGCCGCCGGTGGGCGCGGGTGATGGAGCGCGGCGGCGCGAGACGTTGGGCACGAATTGTACGGGCATGGTGGCGGGCCGACGGAAGAGGCTGGGGCGGG
The DNA here is from genome assembly GCA_015478575.1 of Ktedonobacterales bacterium. Lineage (GTDB taxonomy): Bacteria > Chloroflexota > Ktedonobacteria > Ktedonobacterales > JADMIN01 > JADMIN01. The sequence continues at coordinate 966 of JADMIN010000789.1, forward strand.
TGTCCTCGGTCTCGCGCAGGAGGTCGGCGAGGGTCATGGCATCCAGCGCGGCGACGATGGCGTCGCGTACGTGCGCCCAGAGGAACTTGGTCGAGCAGCCTTCGAGGCGGTCGCAGACGATGGCCATCTCGCCTTCGGTGGCGCAGATCATGGGGGCGATCTGGCCTTCGAGGGCGCGGACGATCTCGCTCATGCGCATGCGCTCTGGCGGGCGGCTCAGGCGATAGCCGCCGTGGGCGCCGCGGGTGGATTCGACGAGTCCTTCTTCGCGCAGGCAGCGTGCGAGTTGCTCAAGGTAGAGGACCTTGAGGCCTTCGGCCTCGGCGATGTCGCTGAGTGAGCGTGGATTACCGCCGTAGTGGCGCGCGAGATCCACCATGAGGCGCACGCCATACTCTCCGCGTGTGGAAACTCGCAGCATGCTCGACCTCCTCGCTTATTCCGAGTTGTTTACTCGGATATGAGTATAGCATTGTGGCGTGGGCGGGGTCAAGGAAGCGCGGGGATCCGCTCTCCCCGGCCTTCTCCCGGTGTGCGGGGGCATGCTT
>JADMIN010000790.1 GCA_015478575.1 Ktedonobacterales bacterium
CCTGGTATGACCGCAACTCGGCGAGCATCTGGCGCCGCCCCTGCGTCGGTGACCGCGAGGCGGCGGGCCCACTCGAGGAGGTCCCGCTCGAAGCGGCCCCTGTCGAGGAGCCACCGCCCTACCCTTCGCCGGAGGCCCCCTGGGGACCCGAAACGTGCCTGGCGCTCTTCGATTACTACCGCGAGTATCTGCTCCCGCCCGAACTCGCCGAACGGGCCGCCCGCGGGGTGACCGCCCTGGTCGGTGGGGGCGTGGGTCCCCAGCACTGGTGCCGCTTTGACCGCTTCGAGGTGGAAAGCGTGCTCATCGCCTGGCTGGAGGAGGACCCCGCTTTACGGGAGCTGCTGCAGGGCGCGGGGGATGGCGACGCCTTTCCCGATGTCTGGGTGATGGCTGACGCGATGGACGCAGCGTGGGCAGTCGTGCGCGAACAGCTGCTGGCCACGGGCCAGTACGTCGAGCTGGACGACGGCGCGCTGCTCTCCTGCGACGAGTTCGCGGCCCTCTATGAGCGCGTGGTGAGCGCCCGCGAGGAGGAGCACCAGCGGGACGCCTATGAGCACAGCCTGACGTACTACCTGAGTTTGTTGCAGGAAGAGGAAAGCGCCTACAAAGACGCGGCGCACCAGGCGCCAGCGCCGGTTCCGGTAGAGAGCGGGACCGATCGGGAGGAGATGGCAGGTGGTGAGGAGGGGGCGGAGTGGCGCGACCCGGAAGCCGCGCTGCAATGGGCCCTGCCCCTGAGGAAGGCGCTCCCGTTCGACCTGTACGGGCTCGAAATACGCATGACGAGGCAGTGGCACTGCGTCCTGGTGGTCTGGTCCCGGGAGAGCCCGGAGGATGATACCCTCACCCTCTATAACAGAGGGCAGGTTGCCCAACTCATCGAGGGGTTGCGAGAGAGCGATCGGGAACGGGCGGAGGCCCTCGTGCAAGTGGAGGGGGAGACGGACCAGGCGGCCGCGCGGTCGTCGAACGAAACCCAGGAGCGGGATCAAGCCGGGTCGACGCTGGCGGCGACTGGTGGTGAGGTGTCCCCTCACCAGCACCGTCCCACCGAATGGGGGCCTGACGGATGATGGGCGACAGGCGGAGGCACGGCAACGCCTCTACCCAGTACGCGCTGCCACTCGCGCAGGGCGACGCTGGCACGCCGTCGCATCATGGATGGGCGGCAACGGAGCAACGGGGGGATCAGGAGCCAGAGCAGCGGTGAGCCCGCCAAGCAAGCAGCCAGAGGGGCGGATTGAGTACGATGGCGCGCGCTATCGCTATCACGGCTTCATCCTCACAGATGGCGTGTTCGTGCCGAAGCACTGCGCGTTTACCCCCGACGAGGCCGGGGTCTTGCCGGGGTGCGATCCCGACCGGGTGCGGGCAATGCTTGACTGCGTAGGCCGCGATGCAAAGCGCCAGGAGGAGATCAGGCGTTTCGGGATGCTGGCCTGGCACTCCCCCTATCGCCCCGAATCGGCGGCGGAGCAGGCGCTCGATTACATCTTCCGGCACGAC
>JADMIN010000080.1 GCA_015478575.1 Ktedonobacterales bacterium
CGCTCGTGTTCAGCGTGTTCATGTTCCGCGCTCGTGGCGGTGTCCTCATCAGCGAAGGCGACATCATACTGGACGCCCATCCGTCGGGCTAGGAAGCAGATGCGCTTGACGACGGTACCCAGCCCTTCCCCGATGGCCTCACCGGCATCGGCTGGCACAAGCCACTCGACGAGAGCGGCGTTGGTCAGTAGGGCCTCGACGGCGCGCTGGTTGTAGCGCGCGGCCAGCGCGCGGGGAGTGGGGGCGCTGGCCGTGACGCGCTGGAGGACTGCCTCGGCATCGGTATCTAGCGCGAGCAGCAGATCGAGAATGAGCGGTGGAATGCCGAGGCCATCCGCGAACGTGGTGAGCGCGGCCTCGCGGCCCGAGGCGGCGAGGTAGCCGCCAGCGGTGGCGTTCACGTGGTCATAGAGGGCGAGACGGAGTTGGCTGGCGGAGGCGATGCCGTGGGCGGCGAGGTGCGTGGCGAGAGCGGCGCTCGCTGGTCCTGGCCAGGCGGGCGACTGCCATTCATACACCTCGCTGAGGCACATTTCCAGGCAGCGCGCCAGCCGATAATCGCCGATCAGCTCCGCTGGGCGATCCAGCGGGAAATCGGCGCGTAGGCGGCCCACCGATGCCTCGTAGAGCGCGATCAGCGAGGCCAACTCGTTGGCTAGCTGACCTGGACGGAGCAGGTATGGCTCGATGCGCGGCTCACCGCCGCGTCGGCGAATGGCCTTTTTCAGATCCGCGAGTGCGAAACGCATGGGTCCTTTCTCCCGGCCTTTCTCTCGCGAGAGAAGGACGTGGATGTAGTGGTATCCTCTCTCGCGGGAGAGGCGCTTTCTTTGATCGGCGTTGCCGTTTTTGCCGCGATTCGCATTGGTGTTCAGGGTGACGGCGGAAAGGCAATATGCCGCTATTGCCGTTTTTGCCGCGATTCGCGATTTTGGTCGCGCACTTGGTCGGGGGGCTGGTCGCGCTCGCGGCGGCGGTCGGCGACGCGCTCCTCGGTCGTTTCTTCGGTGACAAGCTCGTAGAGGACGGCGCGCGTGGCCTTGGGGCGCAGCACGCGGCCTAGGCGCTGCACATACTCACGGCGGGTGCTATTGCCGCTGATAATAATCGCTACGCCGCAGTCGGGAATATCCACGCCCTCATTCAGCACGCGCCCGGTGACGAGCTTGGTGTAGTGCCCGGCGCGGAAGCGTTCGAGGATCAGTCGGCGTTCCTCGGCGGGCGTCTTGTAGGTGATGGCGGGAATGCGGAAGCGGCGGCTCACGGCGTCAACCACGGCATTGTACTCACTGAAGACGAGCACGCGCTCCTCGCGATGGCAGGCGAAGAGGTCTTCGAGCCGCGTGAGCTTGGCGGGAGCGTTCAGGGCGAGGGAGCGCGCCTCGCGCCAAGCGAGCATAGCGGCGCGCGCTTCGGGGTCACGGGCGCTGGCCCAGAGGATCTTGCGCTGGAAGTCGGCAGGCGTGCGGATGACGAGGTGGCGCTTGCCGATATAGCCACGATAGGCGGCGCGGGCGGCTTCGTAGCGCTCGCGCTCGTCTGGGGCGAGGGCGACACTGAGGCGATGCTCATCATAGGCGGCGAGGTAGCGTGCGGCGGACAGATCCTCTGGCTCACGGCGATAGACCTCGGGGCCGATCAGTTGATCGAGCGCGAGATGCTCTTGGTCAGCGCGTTCTGGGGTGGCGGAGAGGCCCAGGCGCAATGGCGTGTGCGCGCCCTCGGCGATCTGGCGGTAGCTAGGGGCGGGAAGATGATGGCACTCATCAAAGATGAGCAGCCCGAAATGGCGTAACAGCTCGGTATGCAACTGGGCCGACTCGTAGGTGATGATGGTAATGGGGCGCACCTCGCGCGCGCCGCCGCCGTAGAGGCCGAGAGCGGCGGGGTCGTAGCTCAGCGCGCCCGCTAGCGCGGCGCGCCACTGCGCCAAGAGGTCAATCGTGGGGACGACGACTAGCGTCCACAGGCCCACCTCAGCGATCGCGAGCGCGCCCACGATGGTCTTGCCGCTGCCCGTGGGGAGGACGACTACGCCACGGCAGCCCTCTGCCACCCAGGCGGTGAGCGCTTCCTCTTGGTAGGGGCGTGGTAGGAGGGCGACCTGTGGCGGCTCTGGGAGGGCAGGGCGCTCCTCGAAGGCGACGCGCGCCCGAAAGGCCCCGTGGGCCAGCAGCGCGGCCTGAATCGTGGCCAGGTCCATTGGACGGGCACGCAGCACCTTGGCGCGGGCGTCGCGGGCAAGCCGGGCACGCGCGCCGTCGGCTTCACGCGGGCCAAAGAGCGCGGCGTAGAGGGCCTCGTCGGGCAGCGCCCAGAGAGCGGCGGGGGGCACCAGGGCGATATCGCGCCCGCGCCACTCGATGACGAGGTGGTCGCTGATGTTCTGCCGCTCGCTCATCCGCCACTCTCCACCTGTCGCGCGCCCCGCGTTCCCGGCGCTGGGCATACTCATCCTATCGCATATTCTCTGGGGGCAGTGCGAAAGCGGCAGGTGGGCGGCTGGAGGAGGGGTACGCCGCGCCCTGAAGAGCGTGGGTAATCGCGCTGGGGCAGACTGGCGAGACGCCAACGCCGCCACACGGGGTATGACGCGCGCGTGCGCTGGCGTGGTGGCCTAGTTGGGCTACCACGCCAGGTGGGCCGACGGCAGGCAGGCGCCGGCCCTATTGGGGGGGCAGCAGCGAGGGTCCCCACACCACCGCCTCGTTGAGGCTTGGATCGAGGAGGAGGAGGCGCGTGCCATCGGGAGACCAGCGCATCAGGCTGGTCGCGAGGCCGGGCGCGGCGAGTGGCGTGGGTGGGATGAGCGTGGCAACGACTCTTCCGGTGGCGCAATCGTAGATTCTGACGGTGCGCAGGGCGATATCCGTTGATGGGGGAGAGGCGAAGAGCGTGGGTTGGGCGGCGAGATAGCGGCCGTCGGGGCGCCAGGCGATCTGAGCCACCTGCGAGTGGGTGTCGGTGAGGTCGAGGGCGGTCGCGTTCATGGCGTCGTAGACGGCCTGGAGGCCGACATCGCGCACGGGCAGGAGTGGCGCTTGCGTCAGCCCCAACGCGCGGAGCGTTTGGGTGCTTGGCGGGGAATGGCGCTGTGGCTCGACACGCAGCGTGAAGTGGAGCGCGTCCCAGATGAGGGTGCCATCAGGTGACCAGGTGGCGATATCGGTCGTGAAGGTGTACGCACCCGGAATATAGGTGGTGGAGGCATCAGGCGGGGTGATGACGAGCGCGGCCTGGCCGGGCTGCCAGATGGTGAAGTTGGGGCCGCTGGGTGAGCCGATAGGGCCAAGTGATGGCGCGGGAGGCGCGCTCGTGGGCGTGAGGATCGTATCGAGCAGCAGGGCGCTATTGGCGCCCCAGGTGAAGCTGAGGGCGGGCGAGGGTGTGGGGAAGACGAGTGGTCCACCATCCACAAACCATTCGGTGGCGGCGGAGAGATCAGTGCCGAGCGCGCGCGTCAGCACCCGCGCGTTGAGGGTCGCGAGATCGGCCACCCACAGGCCGGAGACGGCCCTGGTGGGAAGCTGGTCACTCAAGGCTACGAATGTGATGGCGAGGCGCTGGCCGTTGGGTGACCAGATCACATTGCTGTAGTTGACGTAGCTAGTTGGGGTGATGCTGGCGTCGGCGGCGCGGGCGGAGGGGAGGATGGTAGCATCCAGCGAGACCTGACGGCGGAGCTTGCCCGTGGTCATGTCATAGAGATTGAGCAGGCCTTCAGAGCGGCACGCCTGAGCGTCGCGCGCATGCCCCACCACGGCGAGCAGCTTGCCATCGGGCGACCACGTGGCGTCCTGTGGGCAGCCGAGGTTTGTGAGGGCGAGCGTGATCTGGGCAGGCTGAGGCGATGGTGGGCCGGATGGATGCGAGGTGGGGAGAAAGCGGGAGGCGACGGCGGCGATCACCGCCACGCAGAGCACGGCAGCCAGCAGGAGGAGCCAGCGTGAACCGCGCCGCGCTTCCTCGTCAGGCGCCGCGCTGGGCGGTGGAGCGGCTCCTGTCGCGCCGCGCCGCGCATCGGACAGGCGTTGCAATGCCTCGCGGCGCTGGCGTCGCGCCTCCTCGTCGTTTCCCCCATCGGCGCCCTTCATGCCTGTCATGACGTACCTCCCGACTTTACACGAGTCTTCACGCGAGGTTTGTCTCTCGCGTGTAGTATACATCAGGTGCTGACACGGTACTGAAAATGCTCCGCACGCGCTGGCTGTGGGCGATGGGGGGACGAGTGGATTTGCCCGGCCCACGCTGCTCGGATATCCACGGGGCGGCGGTTCATGGTACGATAGGCGCGACCACATGGCGGCGTACCAATGCGAGAGGTGTGCCCTGGGGCGTTTGCTGGGAGTCGCCCTTCGCGGGGGGGCGGTGCGCTTCGTCAGGGGCAACCATGCTCTGTCAGGGGCAACCACGATCAGATGGGCACTATTTGGGCACATGTGAGCACAAAGGAGCGGGCTAATGGCGACACAGCAAGAACGCGAGGCATTCCTGCGGGGTTGGCGCGCGGCGATGGAGGAGGTGCTCGCCGTGCTGGGGGTCGAGGCGCGCGAATGGGCGGAAGAGGAGGCGGAGGCGGCGCAATCGGGGCAATACAAACTCCCTGGCAGCTTCGCGCTGGAGGAGGTGCGTGGGTCCTTCAAGGGGCGGCACGAGCTGCTCGCCTGGATTACGCAGACGGGGCCGGCCGCCACGCGCGCGAACGATCCCGCGCTCAAGACGGCGCTGGACGCGCTGATCGAGGATCGCGCGACGGACGAGGATCGGGCGGTGCTGGGGCTGGCCCACCTGGGCCGCGGCGGTGGCGGCGGCCAAGATGGCGAAGAGGGGTAAGGCGTGAGGGGCACGCGGCAACCGCGGCCCCGCCACGCTATCAGCCGGCGCTTCCTGGATAGAGGAAGAGGGCGGTCACGGCTACCAGCAGCCAGAGCGAGATGAGTTGCACGCCCTCCATGAGCGTGGATTCGCCGTCACGGCTAAGGAGCATGTAGGCGAAGGTCGCGCCGCCGAGCATAATGATCGAGAGCGGCTTGAAGACCAGATTGAGCGGGTGCCCCGTGGCGTAGCCAACGATGACGAGGACGGGGACGACTAGCAGGATCAGTTGGATGCAGGCGCCCGCGGTGACGGCCATCGTGATCTCCATCTTGTTGCGCCGTGCCATGCCGACGGAGCCATAGAGTTCGACGAGGCCAGCAATCACGGGAATGATGATGAGGCCGAGGAAGAATTCCAGTTCGTCGGAGGGGCGCCCAAGAATGGTGGGGTAGGTTTTGAAGAAGTCTTCAATGGTACCGGCGAAGGCTTCTGACATGAGGGCGACGCCGGCTGTCGCGAGGCCGAGGATGAGGACCGCGAGGATGGTGCGCAGGACGCGGTGGCCCGCGAGGAAACCCGTTTCGCCGCGCTCCTGGCGGGCGGCGCGTTTCTCCGCGGCGAGTTGGCCACGGGCATGGCGGCGGCGCCCGCTGGGGGCCTGATCGCGCTCAGCGAGGCGCGCTTCGGCGCTGGAGCGCTCCTGCTGGAAGAGTGCCTGGGTATCTGGTTGCGTTTGTAACTGGGGGAAGATATTCTCTTCGCGCTGGCGCGGCTGGCGACGCACCTGGGCGCCTTCCGCCTGTACCTCGCGCTCCTCCGCGCGGAAGTGAAAGATGACGAAGACGATATAGGCGAGATAGGTGACGAGCAGCACCACTGAGAGCGCGAGGCCCAGGGGATAGCGTTTGAGGATCAGCAGTTGCTCCTCGGTGTTGCCTTGGGCGGAGAAGACGAAGCGGGCGAGCGTTGGCAGGCAGAGGCCAATCACGGCCAGCGCGAAGACCGTTGAGTACTCGCCGGCATTCTGCGCACTGAACTTCATGCGGCCGTTGCGCCAGCATCCAAGGAAGGTTGCCAGCCCCAGAAACAGGAGCGAGTTGCGCAGGAGCACGCCCGCGATGGACCCGAGGACAAGCTCCTGTCCGCCGGAGCCACTGAAGGAGAGCAAGAGCGAGAGGCCGATGGCTAACTCGGCGATGTTGGTGCCCGTGGTATGGAGGAGGCCTCCAGCGAATTCACCGAGCAGTTCGGCCAGCTCCTCGACCGCGCTCTCTAGGAAACCGGCGAGCGGAATGAGGGCGAGGGCCGCCAGAAGAAAGGCGGTGATCGTTGGGTAGGGCCCCAGGCTGAGCAACTCGTGCTCGTGGAGGAGCACGAGCGGAATGCCAAGGAGCAGAACATTGATCTTGCGTTTCCAGACGGATGGTTCCACGAGCCAGCCCCCTCCCTTGCCCCATATGCCCGCTCCACAGCCACCGGCGGGCGCGTCCCTATTGTACCCGGAAGCGGAGGCGCTGGCTAGAGGGCATCGCGCATGCTCAACTGGACGCGCCCGCGCGCGCCATCCACCGACATCACCCGTACGCGCACCACCTGGCCGACGGAGACGACGGAAAGGGGGTCACGGACGAAGCGCTCGGCCAACTCGGAGACGTGGACCAGGCCATCCTGCTTCACACCGATATCTATAAAGGCGCCAAAATCCACCACGTTGCGCACGGTGCCCTCCAGCACCATGCCGGTGGTCAGATCTTCTAGCTTGAGAATATCTTGCCGCAGGATCGGGCGGGGGAGGCTATCGCGGGGATCGAGACCCGGCTTCTCGAGGTTTTCCAGAATATCGGTGAGGGTTGGCACGCCGACGCCCAGTTCTTTGGCGAGGGCGGAGAGACTGGCGTCAGCTCCCTTGGCGCGTGAGTTCAGGCCGATGAGCAGGCGCCAGGTGCGCACGCGGTCGCTGACGCGCTGGTCGTGCTCGTCGGGCAGGCGCGCTAGGGCGGAGCGGGCGACCGCGTAGCTTTCGGGATGGATGAAGGTGTTGTCTAGTGGCTCAGCGCCGCCGCTGATCTTGAGGAAGCCCGCCGCTTGCACGAAGGTGGTGGGGCCGAGGCCGCTGACCTTGCGCAATTGCTCGCGTGAGGTGAAGGGGCCGTGCTGGGCACGGTACGCGAGGAGGTGCTCGGCCACGCGCGGGCTGATGCCAGAGACGTAGCGCAGGAGCTGGGCGGAGGCGGCGTTGACGTCTACGCCGGCGAAGTTCACGCAGGAGACGACGACACGGTCTAGCGCGGTCGCCAGGGCCTGCTGATCCACGTCGTGTTGGTAGAGGCCGACGCCGATGGCTTTGGCATCAATCTTGACCAGTTCGGCCAGTGGGTCTTGGAGCCGACGCGCGATGGAGATGGTGCCGCGCTCGGTGGCATCCAGATCGGGGAACTCTTTGCGCGCGACCTCAGAGGCGGAATAGACGGAGGCGCCGGCTTCATTGACCATGACGTAGCCGAGTGAGCCGCGTGGGCGCCCCAGCTTTTCTAGCTCGGCGATGACCTGGGCCGCGAGGGTCTCGGTCTCGCGCGAGGCGGTGCCGTTGCCGATGGCGATGGCGCTGATGTTGTGCTGAGCGATGAGGGCTTTGAGGGTGGATTTGGCCTCGTCCCAGTGCGCCTGTGGCGCGTGGGGGTAGATGGTGGTCGTGGCCAGCGGCTTGCCGTTGCCATCCACCACCGCCACCTTGCATCCGGTGCGGAAGCCGGGATCGAGGCCGAGCACACATGTGCCACGCAGGGGTGGCTGGAGCAGCAGTGGGCGCAGGTTGGCGGCGAAGATGTGGATGGCGTGCTCTTCGGCGCGGCGCGTCAGTTCGGCGCGCACCTCACGCTCTAGCGCGGGGGCTAACAACCGGCGGTAGCCATCGCTGATGGCGTTCTTCAACTCACCCGCGAAGGGCGAGCGGTCATCGGGGCGGTGGTGGCGGTGGATTAGTGGCTCGGCACGCTCGAAGGGCAGGTCAACGGAGACGCGCACGACATCTTCACGCTCGGCACGGTTGAGGGCGAGGATGCGGTGCGGCACCATCCTCGTGACTGGCTCGTTGAAGTCATAGTAGAGGCGGTAGACCCCGCGGGCGTCCTTCTCGGCGATGCGCTCTGGCTCGACGGTCAGCTTGGCGCCGAGGGCGCCATCCTTGAAGAAGAGGGCGCGCACGTCGCCGCGCACGCCAGCATCCTCCATGACGGTCTCGGCGCAGATGTCGCGTGCGCCGGCCAGCGCCGCCGCGACCGTCTCAATCCCTTTTTCGGGATGGACGAAGGGTTGTGCCGCCGCGGCTAGGGCCTCCTCTGGCTTGCCTGGCAGGCGCGCTTGTCGCAGCATCAGGTCGGCCAGGGGCTGGAGGCCTTTCTCGCGGGCGACACTCGCGCGGGTCTTGCGCCTGGGCCGGTAGGGCAGGTAGAGGTCTTCGACGGCGGCGAGGGTCTGGGCGGCGAGGATCGCCTGGGCCAGGGCGGGGGTGAGCTTGCCTTGCTCGCTGATGATGCGCAAGACGTCGCGCTTGCGTGCGTGAAGGGCGCGCAACGCGGCGGCGCGGTCGGCGATGGCCTGGATCGGTACTTCGTCGAGGTTGCCGGTAGCCTCTTTGCGGTAGCGCGCGATGAAGGGCACGGTGTTGCCGGCGTCGAGCAGCTCAAGGGTGGGGAGTGCCTGGCCGGGGCGGATCTTGAGTTCGGTAGCCACGATCTGGGCGATGGCCTCTGGCGCTAGGTG
>JADMIN010000791.1 GCA_015478575.1 Ktedonobacterales bacterium
CGCGTGCCCGTGGCGCGGCTGGCGGCGGCCCAGGCGGCCCTCGTCGCGACCGAGCACGACAAGTAGCCGAGCGGGATAAAGAGGAGCGCCCCACAGCCCGGAACGCGCCCCCGTTCCGGGCCTTTCTCCGCTTGTCCTTTGGTTTGCCACGGCGCGTTGCCACGGCGAGGAGGGCACCGCCGCGCAAAGAGCGCGCACACGCGGAGAAGGCCCCGGTGTCATCGCTAGACACCGGGGCCGGTGATTACTATGGGGTGAGATGGAGAGCGCGACGATGGCTTAGTTTCGCCCATGCGACGCGGGGCGATGGCCATTGGCGCTCGCTGGCATAGCCTCGACGACCGATGACGCGGCAAGTGCGTCTGTGTGGTACGCCAAATCCTCGCGCGTCTCCGTGGATGTCTCAGCGGCCTTCTTCGTCGGCGTCGCCAGCGCGAGCACCTCCACCCGCGGAGAGAGCGCCGCGACATGTACTTCAAGCTGTCTCCCTGGCATGAAGACCGGCATCATCGCCTGTCTGCCAGTGGCGTGCGCTTGTTCATCCAACCAAGTGCGCATGGCATCACAGAAGCGTGCCCAGAGCATATCTCGCGGCCCTAACGGCACGGTATAGACGAGCACGCCGACTTTGTCCGGCTGGAGCAGCGCCTTCGTCATGTATTGCGCCTGGGACGCCGCATCCTGACTGCTCACCACCGGCTTGCGGCGAGCGAAGACCGGCCCCTCGATGGGCAGGGTGGCGTCCACATCCCGGCAGTCCGTGCGCAACTCGAGAAATGGCGTTTTGGCGGCCAGCCGCTTGGCAACGCCGACCAGACTGGGATTCCCCAGATCGTAGAGTTGCGCCCCAATCAGGCTGGCGACTGCGACTCCGGCCTGACGGGCATCTTCCTTGCGCTTCGCATTGAGCGGAATAGCGGCGGTGAGGGTGCCATCCTGGTGCATCTTCTCCAGCATCAGGTCTACCTCGCGGACCCGCGGATCAGCGGCATCGAGCCAGAGATTGCAGGTGATGAGGAGAATCTCTTGCTCTGGGCGGCGCCGCTTGAGATCGGCCAGCAGTCCTTCCACCTCAGCATCCAGCACCTCTGGCCCAGTGAGGATAATCACCTGGCCCGCCATCGCGTCCACCGTGATCAGTGCTTGGCGCACGCGCCCCATCATACCCTCTAGCAGCTTGTGGCGAAAGTCGGTTCCACTCACCGCCTTGCGCTGGGCCGTGGCGATCTCCCGCGCGCTGGGACTGACATCGAGCACACCACTGATGCCATAGTTTTGGCTCTGTTCTGATGAGCTTTCGTTGTATTCACCCACCGCGAGCAGCGCTTTCAAAGGCAGTTGGGCACGCAATGCTGGCCATACGCTGGCCAGCAGGGAAGAGCCAACCGCGCCGAGACTGAGCACGGTAATCGTATCGCGCGAGTCACTGCGTGGTGTCGGTGGTGGTGTGGGCAAGAGCGCCGGCGCATGTGGTGAGATGAAGACACTCGCTGGCCTAGTGGCCGCTG
>JADMIN010000792.1 GCA_015478575.1 Ktedonobacterales bacterium
GCATAGCCGTATTCCAGGCGGCGTTATTGGCGCAGACCTGGAGCCAGTACCAGCAGGCGATGCCAACCGCCTGCGTCGCCGGCACCTGGGTTTTCGGTGGTGTGGTCGGGCTGCGCCTGCGCTATGCGCTTCGCCGGGCGACTTTCCCCGGCGCCCCCCTGCTCTGGGGAGCGGCTTTTGTCGGCACGGCCCTCGGCTGGTGGATCGGGATCGCGCCGTGGCTCGCAGCCCATCCCGTCACAGGCCAGGGCCCACTTCCCACCAGCGTTTTCCTGCTCGGCGCAGTCGCGCTCGTGATGGGCGTGACGTCCACCTGCTGGCTGCTGCAGAGCAGGCCCTGGCCTGTGATAGGGGAGGCCTGGGTCCTGGCGCGAGGCCTGGTATGCCTCACCCTCGGGCTCTTTGTCGCGTGGACGTGGCCTGTGTGGGCTGCCCTCATCGGCATACTGCTCCTGCTCCCCCTTTGCGGCCTCGACCTGTATCCTGCCGACCGCAGCCCTTTCCCCATGCGCGGCGGGTTGGTGGACGCCCTCCTCGAGAGAAGTGGAGGCGATCCCGCAACCTGGCTTCCGCTCCAATTGGAGCGCAGGGGAAGTGCTCGCTGGTGGTGGCTGTCTTACCTGCTACGCCGCCGGTACATTCCCCCCACCGTGCTGGCATTCAGTCTGGCGGTGGTGGCGGGCGCGATCTGGTATTGCGTCCCCACGCCCTTTGCGTTCCACCTCCTGCGCACGCACCAGGTAGGGACGCTCGCCTGGCTCGTCGCAGGCCAGCTCGTTGCGTTGATGGCGGGTTGGTACGTTTTCGGCAGGAGCCGCGGCACCCTTGGGGCGCCCGACCGGCTCATCCCCCAGGAGCGGCAGCGGCCATCCTGGAACCTTGCGAGGCTTGCACTCTTCCTGGCGGCCGGAAGCCTGGTACTGCTGGGCCTGCCCTTTTTACAGGCCCCATGGGCGCTGGGCCTCAGCCTGTCGCTCTATACCCTGGCCGGCTTTACCTGGAACATCCTCCTTGCCCGGCTGAGACCCGGCGTCAGCGCCCAGGCGTTCTCGCTGCGTCACCTGCTGCTCGGTTATGGAGGAGCGGTGAGGCTGGGGCAACTGTCCCACGAGCGTGCCCTGGAGGAGCGGGCCACGCTCATTCTCGCGAGCTGGGAGGGGGTGCTGACGGCGATCGCCGCCCCGCTCTTTGGCTGGTTGATCGACCAGACGACGTTCGACGAGACCCTCGTCCTGGTAGGGCTCGTCCTGCTGCTCTTTTTTGCGATGGCACTGCTCGTGCTTCTCCTTGTGCAATCCAGGCCGAAGCGGATTCCCTCTGAGGCAGGGGAAATCGCCGCCTGAGCTCCCGTGGCCGCTCGGCACTCGCGCAGGAACCACTGCGGGTGTGCGCGCCGGGCGATCCAGAGAGGACACAGCGTTATAGCTCGCGCCAGGCGCTGGCCGAGCGTTATTTCACCCCTCGCGCACCACAGCGTGGACGCAGCGGCGCCGAGGAAGGTCTGAAC
>JADMIN010000793.1 GCA_015478575.1 Ktedonobacterales bacterium
CAGGCGATTGAGGCGCGACAGGCGATTGAGGCGCGACAGGCGATTGAGGCGCGACAGGCGATTGAGGCGCGACGACGCGCGGGAGGACGATGATGCCAGGGCCAGCGGATCCAGGGAGCCACGCGCGCGAAGACGACCATACCAGCGGCGCGCGCCGGACCGTGCGCATCGGGCGTGTACATGGCCCCCAGTTGACGGCGGCGGAGGTCGTGGCGGCGGCGCGTGAGGGCGCGCAGGTGCGCCTGGCGCCGGAGGCGCGCGCGCGCGTGCGGGCGGCGCGGACCTTTGTGGAGCGCATTGGCGCGGAGGAACGCACGGTCTATGGCATTACCACCGGCTTCGGCCACCTAAGTTCCGTCAAGATTCCCCCGGACCAGCTTGCCGCCCTCCAGCGGAACCTGATGCGCAGCCATGCCAGCGGCGTGGGCGAGCCGTTCGACGTTCCCACCACACGCGCGGTGCTGTTGCTGCTGGCCAATAGCCTGGCCCGCGGGCACTCTGGCGTGCGGCAGGACGTGTTGGACCTCTTGGTCAGTATGCTCAACGCTGGCGTGGCGCCCATCATGCCCCGGCGCGGCTCTGTCGGCGCCAGCGGCGACCTGGCCCCTCTGGCGCATCTGGGCTTGGTGGTGATGGGCGAGGGCGAGGCCATCTCCGCGGGCGAGCGCCTACCTGGCGCGGAGGCGCTGCGGCGGGCGAGCTTAGCCCCTCTCACGCTCAGCGCCAAAGAGGGCCTGGCGCTCATCAACGGCACGCATGTCATGGAGGCCTGTGGCATCCTAGCGGCGGCGGATGCGTGGCGGCTGCTGCGTGCGGCGGAGGTCGCCGCGGCGATGAGCACCGAGGCGCTGATGGGCAGCTTCGTGCCGCTGGATGCCCGCATCCATGCCCTTCGCCCGCAGCGCGGCCAGGGGCGGACGGCGGCGCGACTGCGCGGATTGCTGGATGGCAGTGAGATCAACGCCAGCCACGCCGCGTGTGGGCGCGTGCAGGATCCCTATACGCTGCGCTGTGTGCCGCAGGTGCTCGGCGCGGCCCGCGACGCGCTCGACTATTGTGACGCGGTCTTCAGTGCCGAGTTGGAGGCCGTCACGGATAACCCCCTGCTTTTCCCCGATGATGGGGATGTGTTGACCGGAGGCAACTTCCACGGGCAGCCGCTGGCGCTGGCCCTCGACTTCTTGGCGCTGGCGCTGGCGCAGGTGGCGGGTTTCTCCGAGCGGCGCACCTATTCACTGATGGGTCCCCACACGTGGGACACGGGCGAGCACGCGATGCCTCTCTTCCTCACGCCGACTCCTGGCCTCAGTTCTGGCTATATGATCGCGCAGTATGTCGCGGCGGCGCTGGTGAATGAGATCAAAGTCTTGGCGCATCCCGCCAGCATCGATTCGATTCCCACCTCCGCTGGCATGGAGGATTTCGTCAGCATGGGGGTCACGGCGGCGAATAAGTTGGACCAACTGATGGGGCTGGCATACCGCGTCGTGTCCATCGAGCTAATC
>JADMIN010000794.1 GCA_015478575.1 Ktedonobacterales bacterium
GGGCCGTCGTCGCGCGCAGTTCCTCCGGCGTCAGCAGTGTCTCCTCGCGGCGCGTGCTGGATTTCATCGCATCCACCGCGGGGAAGAGGCGGCGCTGCGCCAACTCGCGTGAGAGGTGCAGTTCCATGTTGCCGGTGCCCTTGAATTCCTCGTAGACCACGTCATCCTGCCGGCTGCCGGTATCCACCAGACAGGTCGCCAGGATGGTCAGGCTGCCGCCCTCATCCAGGTGGCGCGCGGCGCCGAACGCGCGGCGCCCCGTATCGAGCGCCTGGGCGTCAATGCCGCCGGAGAGCGTGCGCCCCTGGCCACGGGAGGCCAGGTTCTCCGCGCGTGCCAGGCGCGTGAGCGAGTCGAGCACCATGAAAGCATTGCGCCCGGATTCGGCGACACGTTTGGCACGCTCCACCGCGATCTGCACGAGCCAGGCATGGCGCTCGGTCTCCTCATCAAAGCTGGCGGCGTAGACTAGCCCACCACGCGGCTCGAGGCGCGCGCGCAGATCCGTGACCTCCTCAGGGCGCTCGCCCACGAGCACGGCCATAACAACCGCGTCGGGGTAGCCCGTGAGGACGGCCTCCGCCGCCTCGCGGATGAGGGTGGTCTTGCCAGTCTTGGGGGGGGCGACGACGAGCGCGCGTGAGCCGAAGCCCAGGGGAGCGAAGAGATCAATGATGCGCGCGGAGATCGGCAGCGCGCCCTGCTCCAGGCGGATGCGCTCGGTGGGGAATGTGGCGGTGAGCTGCTCGAAGTTGCGGCGGCTGGCCAACTGATCCAGCGGCAGTTCGTTGATGCTCTCGATGGCGACGATCTGGCGCCGCCCGCCACGCTCCTCCGCACTGCCGCTCACCAGATCACCAGAGCGCAAGCCCAGGCGACGCGCCTCCTCCGGGTTGAGGCGCGCGATCGGCAGCAGGTTGCGCGGATCCAGCAGTTCGGCGGGACTCATGCCCTGGCCGCCGCCGAGCCAGAGGACACCCGCGACCGCCACCGTGCGCGCGGGGGCCGTGGGGGCCTGCGTGCGTGGCGGATAGCCATAGCGTCCCTCGCCACCCGTGGGCGGGGAGGGCGGGACGGGCACATGTGTATAGCCACCGCCGCCTGACTCGCGCATGGGACGCCCACGCTGCGAGCCGCGCCCGTCCGTCACGCCGCCGCGACGATCATGTTGTCCGGGCAGGCCGTGCCGCCCAGGGAGGCCACGCCCGCTCTGCTCAGGATAGCCTGGAAGCTGGCGCCCACCGGGATAGCTGCGGGGGCTACGCGGCTCACGCTGCTCAGGATAGCCACGCGAGTCCGTCTGGCCCGACGATGTGCCATAGCCACGCCCGCGCATCGGGCGTCCGTTCGAGGATGGCTCACCTGGATAGTTGCCGCCCCGTTGGTCACCGTAGGATGGATAGCCTCCCTGGTTGGGGGGATAGTTCCCCTGGTTGGGGGGATAGTTCCCCTGGTTGGGCGGTGTCACAGGCCGCTGGGGTCCATGCCCGCTACCAGGGCTATAG
>JADMIN010000081.1 GCA_015478575.1 Ktedonobacterales bacterium
ATCTCCGCTCCCGTCAAGATATCCTCTTGCTTCCAAATCTGGTCGGCGTCGAGCGGCATGAACTCGATCCAGCGCACCGCGTAGGCTTTGCGCCGGGCCAGCCGCGCGAAGTCAAGCACCTCTGGCTCCGTGACGCCACGCATCGCCACCGCGTTGATCTTGATTGGGTGGATGCTCGGATACTTTTCCAGTTCCTCCAAACCAGCCAGCACCTGCCCCAGCGCGTCGCGCCGGGTCAACTCAGCGAACCGCTCGCGGACGAGGGAATCCAGGCTGACGTTGATGCGTGTCAGGCCCGCCTCGGCCAGCGGTCCCGCCAGCCGCCCCAGCAGGACGCCATTGGTGGTGAGGCTGAGGCTGCGCAGACCAGTGATCGCATGCAGCATGCGCACGAGATCCGGCACGTCGCGCCGCACCAGCGGCTCGCCGCCGGTCAGACGAATCTGCTCGATGCCCAACGCCACCATCACGCGCGCGAGTCGGGCCAGTTCCTCAAAGCTGAGGATCTCCGCGCGCGGCAGCCAGGGTAGCCCTTCCGCTGGCATGCAGTAGACGCAGCGGAAGTTGCACTTATCGGTGATCGAGATGCGCAAATTCTTGATGCGACGGCCATAGCTATCCACCAGCGGCCCAGCGGTCGGGACCGCCCGATCATCCGGCGGCGCATCTGGCCCCAGATCAGCGGCCTCAGGCTCGGTGATTTCGGACGCCATCACCCGCCGCTGCCCATCGCGATCTGTCATGGCTTCCCCTGGCAATCTGTCTTGTGGTCTGGTCGGCGGCATCGGGCACCTGTATACCCCTCGTGAGAAACTATAGCACGGCGCCCTCGCTCCCAGCCGCTTTCCTCCGCGTGGCGAGCGGCGGCAGGAGCGCGCGGCGCATCAGCCGATCGTTTGCCCCGGCTGAAGCTCCGCCACCGTCACCGTGCCGAGACCGAGCGCGGCCAGCGCCTCGCGCAGCGCGGTGGGTGTGCCGGAGAGCGCGGGAAACGTGCCATAGTGAGCGGGGATGACCATCGGCACAGTGAGCAACTGTGCGGCATAGGCTGCCTCGCGTGGCCCCATCGTATAGAAGTCGCCGATGGGCAGGATGGCGGCCTGCGGGCGGTAGAGCTGGCTAATCAGGCGCATGTCGCCGAAGACATTGGTATCGCCCGCCGCGTAGAGTCGGAAGCCATTCTCAAAGGTGAGCACGTAGCCCGCGGCCTCGCCACCATAGATGATCTGATCGCCGTCCTGGATGCCACAACTGTGCTCGGCATGGACCATCGTCACTCGTATGCCGTCGAGGTCGAGCGTCCCACCTTTATTGATGCCGACTGTGTTCTGGACGCCCTTGCGCTCTAGCCAGGCCGCCAGCTCGAAGATGGCGACGACCTGGCTCGGCTGTGCCTCCTGGGCGACGGTGATGGCATCGCCGATGTGGTCGAAATGGCCATGCGTCACCAGGATGGCGTCCAGCTTGCCAACGTGTTTCTGGTCCTCTGGGCACGCGGGATTGCCCCCCACCCACGGATCAAGCAGCAGCATCTTGCCGCCGGGAGAACGCAGCTTGAATGTGCCGTGCCCCAGCCAGGTCACCTGTACGCCTCGCAGGTCCAATTGCTGGTCCATCGCCTCGCCTCCTTTGGCTACACGCCAGTAGACTGTCGCCTGACACCGCCACGCGAGCGCCGCCACGCCATGCGTCCTGCCCTCGTTCCGCGTTGACATGCTCTATTGTACCGCGAGATGCGCGCCATCGCGGCCAAATCGCGCCATCGCGGCCACGCGGTGCCCTTGACACGTGCTGGCATTGGGCGGGAAGATGGAGCGGTGGTCACTTGGCGGAACGCGGTAATTAGGAAGCACAGGCGCGCGGCATGGTGAGTCTCGTCCTCTCGCTGCTCTTTGGCATCGGTCAGGTGGTGGCCGGCGTGCTGCTCACGCGGCATGGGCTGCTCGCGGGGCGGTGGCGCCGAGCCAGCATCTTCCTCGCCATGCTCTTTGGCGTCTGGTTTGCTACGAGCGGCCTCGCGGAACTCCTCGTCTCCGGCATGGAGGCCAGCCGCCAGCTCTTCGGTACGCCAGGCCACGCCACCTTCGCCCTCTGGCGTGGGCGCGCGGACCGCATGCTGGTGCTGGTCACGGGCGGAGCGCTGATCGCCGCGCTCCTGTATCCCGCGCTGGTGCGCGTGCGCTGGGCACGACGGCGCGCGCCACCCTCGCGCCATCTCCGGTGAAGGTGAAACACGGAAACACGCGCGCCGCCGAAAGGGTGTGCTTGTGGGGAGGGCGGTGCGCCAGCATGCCGCCGACCACGCCCAGCCCGATGGCATCCGCCTTTCGCCTCCGCGCGGGAGGCGAAAGGCGGGAGGCCGCGTGCGCGCCATATCTGGGCCGATGAATGGGGGAGCGTGAGCACTATGGGGGCGACGTTTCAGTTGGTGGTCTCCGATCTCGATGGCACACTGCTCGATCCGGCGGGGGAGATCTCGCCGCGCACCCTGGCCGCTGTGCGCCGTCTCCGGCTCGTCGGCACACGGCTGGCGCTCGCCACCGCGCGCCGCTGGACCGGTGCCCTCCCTGTCGCGCGGGCGCTCGATCTGCGCGATGCTCCGCTGATCATCTATGATGGCGCGCAGGTGCGCCTGTATCCTTCTGGCGAGATCATGCGCAGCGAGACGCTCCCCGCCGAGACGGTCCAGGCCGCCGCCATGATCCTAGCTGAATATGGGTTACAGCCCATCGCGCAATATGGCGATGTCACCGGCGAGTGGCTGCGGGTCAGCGCCGAGGCCCAGCACCCAGAGTGGGCCGCCGAGTACCTGGGCAAATCCGCCGACCAGATCACGCGCGTGCCGCTGGCTGAACTCTGTCATGGCCGTGCCGATCCCTTGCGCTTGGTGGCTTTTGGGCCGCTCTCGCGCCTGCGTCGCGCCGCGGTCGAGTTGGCTACGCTGGGCTGCGGGCGTCAACTGCTCCTCGTCGGCAACTATGGGACATCGGAATTGACGATCTTCTCCGCTACAGCCTCGAAAGGCGCGGCACTCGTCGCGCTGGCGGCGCGGCTGGGCATTCCGCTGGCGCGGACGCTGGCGCTCGGCGATGGCACGAATGATGCCTCGCTGCTGCGCGCCGCTGGCCTGGGCATCGCGATGGCGCACGCGCCGCGCCGTATCCGCGCGCTCGCGGACGCCCTCACGGCATCCAACGCTGAGGACGGCGTCGCCCTCGCGCTCGAACGCTACGTTCTGACGCCCCACGCCTCAACATGACGCGCGAAATGCCCAGGCGAGGCCTCCATCGCCCGCTCTGCCCCCGCGTGAAGAATCCGTGCGGCATGGGGGGGCCGCCATAGCCCGCGTGCTATGGCACAAAAGTTGCTAGAGATACGGACCGAGCCATAGCCCTCTGACCAGGCACACAACCGTACGCGGATATGCCGCGTGGTCGGCATGACCGGGGGTGGGGCGGTAGGCGATGGATGGGCGTGTAGGGGATGGGCGAATAGGGGATGGAGGTGCGCGCATGGCTTCGCGAGAGCCACGACGCGGGGAACGCGCCGGGGACGCCTTGACCAGCGACGACCCCAGCGACGACCCCAATGAGGTCTTCGATCTCGTGGATAGCGAGGATCAGGTGATTGGGCGCGTACGCCGTGGGGATGCGCACCGTGATCCCTCCTTGACGCATCGCAGCATCCAAGTGCTCGTCTTCACCACTGATGGCCGCCTGCTGCTGCAGCGCCGCTCGCGCTCCAAAGATCTCTTCCCTGGCTATCTCTGTGCCTCGGCATCAGGCCACGTGGCCAGTGGTGACGACTACGCCACCACCGCGCGGCGAGAGATCATGGAAGAGCTAGGTGTCGCGCCCCCGCTCATCTATACGGGCAAGACGCTCGTGCGCTCAGAGCCAGAGACCGAGGTGACCGCCATTTTTGTCGCTCGCTGTAATGGCCCGTTTCGCTTTCATCCGACCGAGACGGAAGGGGGGCTTCTATTGACGTGGGCTGCTGTATGGCAGGGTCAGGCGGATGGCTCCCTCGCGATGACTCCCGCCCTGGTGGCCGCCCTCGACATGGTGGCGCGCCTGGAGCGACTAGGCAGGCTGGAGCCGCTGTTTCAGACACTTTGACCCACTCTTGGACGTAGGGTATAGTGAGCGTGATGAGCGCGCGCGACGCCCAACTCGGCTGATGCGCATGTGCGGCTGGGATCGTGTGGCGCTCCAAGGCCAGCCACAGCGAAAGGGAGTTTGGGAATGGCGGATGAGATCGAGAAGGCTGAGATCGTTGGAGAGACCGCGATTGATGCGAGCGCCGTCTACGCCGCGTTACGCGAGTGCTACGACCCTGAGATTCCGGTGAATATCGTGGATCTGGGGCTGATCTATAACCTGCGTATCGAAGAGACACGGGTAGATGTGACGATGACCCTCACGGCGATCGGCTGCCCAGTGGCGGGCGAGGTCATGGCCGAAGTTGAGGGACGTGTACGTGAGGTGGAAGGCGTTGAGACATGCACCGTGACGTTGACGTTCGAGCCAGCATGGACACCTGAGCGCATGACCGAGGATGCGAAGTGGGAGTTAGGCATCGGCTGAGCGGCTGATGCGCGGCGCGCCCCTTCTCTCTCTGGTGTGCGCGTGGAGCGCGAGTGATGTGGAATGGACGTGGCAGTGATCTGCAAGGCAGGCGATAATGATACTCGACCAAATTCAGATTCCTTCTTCAACGCAGGGCATCAACATCTCCGCGAAGCTGATCGCCTCGATCAAAGTCTTGCAATACTCCGCCGAAGAGTTGGAGCAGGCCGTCGCGCGCGAGATGGGCGATAATCCCGCTCTGGAGTTGGAAGAGATCGTACAATGCGTGCGGTGCGGCACGCCCTTGCGCGCGGGCGTCTGCCCCACCTGTGAGCGAACGGGCGAGAGCGCGCTCGATGGTCGGCTCGACCTGGCCACCTGGGATGACTTCTCCGAACTCCGGGGGTTGGCCTCCGCCACCACCGACGATGATGCCTACAATCCGCTTGATTTCGTGCGCTCTGGTGGCACCCTGAATGAGTATCTGACGCGCCAGCTTGGCGCTACCCTCTCTGATCGTGATATGTTCATCGCGGAGTACCTGATCGGCAGCCTCGATTCGCATGGTTATATTACGGTCACGCTTCCTGAGGCGGCAGAGGTGTTGCGCGTGCCGGAGCCGCGCGTGCTGCACGTGCTGACCGCGCTCCAATCACTCGATCCCGCGGGCATCGGCGCACGCGACCTGCGTGAATGTCTGTTGATCCAGATTGGCGTTTTCGAGGAGCGGGGCGAGGCGCCGCCTCTGGTGCGCGGGCTAGTGGAGCACCATCTGCGTGAGCTGGGCGAACATCGCTTCGCCGATATCGCCCGCGAGATGGGCGCCGCCAGCACGGAAGTCAAGCGCGCCTGGCACTTTATCCGTTCGAACCTCAACCCTTTCCCGGCGCACGCCTTCGGCGCGGGTGACGTACCCGGCATTGGCCTTTCCAACGGCTCGGAGCGCAGCGTCATTATCCGCCCCGATGTGGTGATCCGCCGGACCGAACATGGCTTCGAGGCCGAGGTCATCGAGCGCCGCCGCTTCCGCTTCGGCGTGAATTCCATGTATCGTGACCTCTACCACCAGGCCAAAGCGCACAAGGCGGCACAGGATAACCTGGGTGAAGCTGGACGACAGCACATTCGCCTGTATGTGACGCGCGCGCGGTTCTTTATGGCCTGCATGCGCCAGCGTTGGGAGACGCTCAGCACCATCGCCAACGCGCTGATCGAATTTCAGTATGAGTTCCTCGATAAGGGCGTCCGCTACCTGCACCCCCTGACGCGCGGCGAACTGGCCACACACGTCGGCTTGCATGAATCCACCGTGAGCCGCGCCACCGCCAACAAGTATGTGCTGCTGCCAGAGGGGCGCACCATTCCATTCGATGAATTCTTCGATGGATCGCTTGCCGCCAAGGATGTGTTACGCGAGCTTATCGCCGCGGAGAATCCCGCGCACCCCTTGAGCGATGAGGACCTGGCCGCTCTGCTCAATCAGCGCGGTCTGCCCTTGGCGCGCCGTACCGTCGCCAAGTATCGTGAGGCTCTGGGCATCCTGCCTTCGCGCCTGCGCATCTAGCGCCAGTGCGCCTGGCTCGTCGCGCTCGTCTCTTATGAGTCCAGATCGGGAGAGGCGGTGCTATAGGGGTGGTGATCCTGTGCCGGGGGCGGGGTGGCGCCAGCCGCTCCCGCTGGGGGCGTGAGCGGGACGTAGACCCATATCTGCCCTTGTTCGAGCTTGGTCTGTATCTCCGGCAGCGGACGGTAGCGCACGGGCGAGGACGGCGCTGAGGCGCCGTTTTCGGTGAAGCGCCCCCCATGACAAGGGCAATCATACGTGCGCGCGGAGCCATTCCACTGGAGCAGACATCCCATATGCGTGCAGGCGCCAGAGAGGGCCGAGAAGCCGGTCGGTGTATGGCGCACGAACCCGACAATGGCATCCGTCACGAAGCGCTTCACGCTGCCAAGGGGAATGATATCCGCCGCGGCGACCGCCAGCCACATGCCCTGGCCCTCCGCTACGATCGGAACGGAGAAGCGTGCCCCCGTTTGCTGGCCCTGCCGCGCAAGGTCCACGCCCACCGCCGCGCCAATCGCCGCCGCCGCCGCGGCACCCACTCCACCGGCCAGCAGCCCACGTCGCGAGACCCGGCCGCGGGCCGCGCGCAACATCCGCGTCCCGCGCGAGACGCGCATCTCCTGTTCGAGCTGCTCGCGCAAGCGTGCGGCAAATGCGGGATCAGGCTCAGCGGCGTTGGGTGCCGCCGCGCGGAAGAGGGCTGCCATCTGATAGGCGCGCGCATCCTCGGTGGGCAAGATTCCCGGACGCAGCGGGCGCTGGTCGGCACGGAGGCGCTCGACGTGATCATGCAGGCGAAGATATTGCTCCACCTGCTCAGCGGATGGCATGCTCATCTCGTCCGGCTGCCTGTTCTGCGCATCGGCTTCCTCGTTTGCCTCGCTCGGTTGTCGCTCATCATTCTCTGGTCCCATGCGTGCCCCGTGTTCTCGTATGGCGTGCCCCCCGGTCGTCTGTGCTTTCCTCAGATACCACGTTATACCGTGTCAAGCTCGATTTGTGCCGCTTTCTTGAGCGCGCGAAATTGCAAGACCTTGATATTCGCTTCCGTCAGATTCATCTTCGCGGCGGTCTCTTTAATCGAATAGTTCACCAGGAAGCGATAGGTCAACACCTCGCGATATCGGGTGGGGAGGCGCGCGAGGAGGCGCCGCACGCGCTCATCCGGCGGCCCGGGTGGCTCGCCCTGCCGCTCACGCAGCGGACCTTCCCAACCCGCGGCGAGCAGGTCCTCGAGTGATTGCATGCGCAACTGATAGAACCATCGCCAGTGGTCGGCGATGGTCGTGCGCGCGATGTGGAAGAGCCAACTCTGGATGCTCTGCGCGCCCCGTGCGCCATCTATGCCGCGCAGCGCTTTGATGAAGACCTGCGAGGTGAGGTCCTCCGCCTCTTCCCGATTGCCTACTTTGCTGTAGATAAAGCGGTAGATGGCGGCAAGGTTCTCTTCATAGATATTGCGTAGGCGCTCGGCATCCATCGTCTCCCCGGAGACCGTCTGGCCCTCTGCTTGCGTTCGCTCCCGATGGAGTGGCACCCGCCAACCTCCCCCAGTCTTCCGGGCGGGCAATCTGGTTCTGGACGTCAGAAATCGCCCCTGCTGTCGCCGTCACCGATGTGACCTACAAGGATGTACGGAAGCGCGTTACGCGGCGTCCACACGCCGCAGGGTAGACACGCTGGCTGATCCGCGACACGCTGGCGCCGCCCGACAGCACAATGCTCTCAACGTGCCACGCCAGAATGGTAGCGTGCCTGATACACCTAGCGCATCGCTCTGAGGAAAGCGGCGATGGATGAGCGAGAGCGCTGGCGGCGAGGGATCTCGCGTGTTCGCCCTCACACCAGCGGCGCGGACTCCCGCCCGGCCCGTGCCAACAGGAGGGTACGCCGCCGCGTCTGCTCAGCCAGCAGCGTTCCCAGGATGCGCACCGCCTCGGTGAGGCGCTCAGGTGGATGCGCGCCGAAGCTCAAGCGGAAGGCGGCACGCGGCTGAGGATGGCCATAGAAGGCCCGCCCCGGCGCCACGCCCACCCCTCGCTCCAGCGCGGCCAGGCAGAAGTCGCGCTCGGCGATGCCATCGGGGAGCGTCACCCACACGTTCAGCCCGCCCGCTGGCCGCACCCACGTCCAGCCATCCGCGAAGCGTTCCAGAGCGGCCACGAGGGCATCCCGCCGCTCCCGATAGAGCGCGCGGACCCGCGTGAGATGCGCATCGAGCCGGCCCTGGCTCAGGTAGCTCGCGAGCGCCCGCTGCGGCAGCGACGAGCAGACGAGGTCTATCGTATGCTTGATGGCAGCCAGATCGGCGAGTTGCTCTGGCGTCGCGACGATGGCCCCCAGGCGAAGCCCCGGCATCAGGGCCTTGGAGTAGCTGGTGCTGTAG
>JADMIN010000795.1 GCA_015478575.1 Ktedonobacterales bacterium
CTTCCTCTACGAGCCGCTGCTGCAGGACCGGGTGCGGCGCATCCAGGAGACCAACGATCCGCAATATGGCCGCGAGGTGGCCGAGCACGTCCATGCCGGGCTGAAGCGCGTGGGCGGCGTGCGGCCGCCACGCGAGTTCGTGCTGATGGACCGCAGCGCCATTGGCCTGGGCAGCGTGTTTCTGCGGCTGGGCGCGGAGCTGAACTGGTCGCGGATGTTCCAGGCGCTGGTGAGCGATTTCGATGCAGCGGCATTGGCGCAGCGACAGGCAGCGGCGCTGACGCGGGCGGGCGTGCCCGGGGCCGCGGTGGTCTAGCGTCGCTACCCGGCGGAACGACGTTCCGCCCGCGACGTGCAGGCCGACTGCTACTCCGCCGGTGTCCTACGCGGTCGCAGCAGGCGGACCCACATGCCGATGAAGGTCAGCACCCAGGCCAGCAGCGCCACCCAGAACACCGTCCGCGGAATCGCATCCAGGAACGGCAGGTGTGCCACGGTCGCGTAGTCGTGCGTGGCGGCGACGTACATGCCGAGGGGAAACACCACCGACCACAGGCCGGGATCGTAGCCGTGCGGGCCGCGCTGCAATTCCTTCCAGGCGAACAGGATCGCCAGCAGCGGGATCCAGAACGTGCTGGTGGCCCATAGCAGCACCGTGAAGGGCGTCACGAAGCGCTGCACCAGCAACAGATTGGGGTCCGTGCCGGGCAGCGCCATCAGCCGCGCGCCGGCCAGCGTGGCGATGGCGACCGCACCCATGTTGATCCACCACGGCGCGCCCATCTCGGCCGGAAGCATGGGGCGGAACACCCAGCGGAAGAAGATCAGCGCCGAGAGCAGCACGTACAGCATGGCGCCCAGCAGGTAGAAGGCGAGCGAGGCGAACACCAACGGCGGCGGCGCTCCGGTGCGCAGCGCCAGGAAGGCGCCGAGCACGGCGAGCGATTCCGTCGCCACCACCAGCAGCAGCCAGGCGCCGTTCAGTCCGTGCTCCAGGTCGGGCTTGACGATGCTGACAGTGACCGTGCTGAGGAAGCCGTAGACCAGCGCCGTCCACAACCCGATGCTGAACCAGAACAGCACAGGCAGCAGCCCTGGCAAGACGTCGAACACGGCGAACGAACTGCCCAGCACGCCATTGGCGGCGACAATGGTGAGGAAGGTCGGGCCGCGCTCGTGACTGACGAAATCCGCGAGGACGGCGCGAGGGAAGCGGACGATGCGCGCCAGCAGGATCGCCCACAGCACCGGATAGGCCGCCAGCGCGATCGCGAACAGGGGCCAGGATAGCACCGGATGACGCAGCAGCCGGGCGGCCACGGCCACGATGCCGGTGCCCATCACCAGGGCGAAATAGCCGGGAAAGAACTCCCTGAGCCATGCCGGCCCGGTTTCGCTCGCCGATCTGTCTCCCATCATTCGTATCCCGGCCTTTATCGCCTCTTTTGACTTAGGCATCGCTCAACAATTACCGCATCATCCTGATGGCCTTGGGCTGATCGT
>JADMIN010000796.1 GCA_015478575.1 Ktedonobacterales bacterium
TGCCGCGGTTGATGACATGTCTCTGCCTGCCTCCCCCTCTCGGCTGGGTTGTGCCGCCCGCCGGTGAGCGAGACGGTACCAGTAGCAGCTATCCAGTAGCAGCTATTCAGACGGATGCGGGCTGCGCGGGATGATTTCCAGCCGAACGTACCCGTCGCCGACCTCCCTTATCACTGCTCCTCGCCGGCAAGGCCTGGCTGCGATGGGGGAGATATAGCTAGCTCAAGATGCAATGTCATGCTCGCTTGCATTTCACAACATGCGGTAGCGCGTGGCGCACCTGGCCGCCGCCCGTCACGGCGCGGCGCGCACCTGGACGACGTGGCGCCAGTAGTCGAGCGTGGCGCGCAGCGCCTCCTCCAGACTCACGGTGGGCTGCCAGCCTGTGTCCCGCTGGAGCCGGGTCGTATCCGCCCGGAGCACCGGCACCTCCACGGGCCGGAGCCGCGCCGGGTCAACGCGAATCTCCACCTGGATGCTCGTCAGCGACAGGAGGGTATGCAGGATGGACTCGATGGAGCGCGCGACACCAGAGGCGATGTTATACGCCTCGCCCGCCACTCCGCGTTCAGCCAGCGCGAGGTACGCCAGCGTGACATCGGCGACCGGCAGGAAGTCACGCTGCGCGCTCAGATTCCCCACCAGCAGGACGGGCGGGACCTCCCCTGTCTCCATCGTCGCGATCTGCCGCGCGAAGCTCGCGATCACGAAGTCGGCGCTCTGCCCAGGGCCAAAGTGATTGAACGGGCGCGCGCGCACCGTGTCGAGGCCGTAGGCCCGGTAGTATTGGAATGCGTACAGGTCCTGCGCGACCTTGGATACCGCGTACGGATTCGCCGGACGCGGGAGGGTGTCCTCGGTGATCGGCATCTCCTCAGGCCGCGCGAGGCCATACTGCTCGCCCGACCCCACGACCACGATGCGTGGCGCGACGCCCTCCAACCGCACCGCTTCCGCGAGTTGAATGAAGCCGCCGGCGTTCACCTCCAGGACGTGGGCGGGGTCCCGCCAGGACGCCGCGACGGAGGACACAGCGGCCAGGTGAAAGATCACATCGGGCCGCGTCTCACGCAGTACCTCACGCCACCTGGCGCCGTCGGTGATGGCGCCTGCCACCTCCGTGACCGCGCCCGGCATCAGCGCGACGCCGGCCGGCGGCCTCTCCGGCGCGGCGGGCCGTGGCACCGCGTGATGCGTCAGGCCGAACAGGCGCGCGCGCGGGTAGCGGCGGGCGCAGGCCGCCGCCAGATGCGGCGCCACGAAGCCGGTATAGCCGGTGATGAGGATGCTGGTGGACTCACGAGTCATGGCCGCTGGTCCTCTGCCATCGGTGGTGGTGCCACCGGCGACGGATGCCGCCTGCCAGCGCGCACGTGGACGGCTGGGCCGCGCGCCACTACCGGTGCGAGCCGCTGCTGGCGGGCGCCGGGAACGTGTCGCGCGCCGGGTGCCCACCCGCCTCGACGTGTTCTCGCCTGAGGTGGTTCAGATCGCTCTCGACC
>JADMIN010000797.1 GCA_015478575.1 Ktedonobacterales bacterium
CGATGGCCCCGCTCGCGGCGAAGCGCGGCGTGCCAGTTGTGCTAATGAGCAACCTGCGTGGCCAGCCACGGCGCGATGCCATGAGTGATGTCGTCCGCCAGCTCGCCCGCTGTCTGCGCGCCGCGTTGGATGCTGGCATCGCCTGGGAACGGTTGATCGTTGATCCTGGCCTCGGCTTTGGGCTGGTCGGCGCGGAGAACCTGGAGGTGCTGCGGCGCTTGGGCGAGATGCGCGCGCTGGGGCGTCCGCTGCTGGTGGGGACCTCGCGCAAGGCGCACATCGGGGCGGTGCTGGGCACGCCCGTTGAGGATCGCCTGGAGGGCACCGCCGCGACCGTGGCGCTCAGCATCGCGGGCGGCGCCGATATCGTGCGCGTCCACGATGTGCGCGCGATGGCGCGGGTGGCGCGCATGGCCGATGCCGTCGTGCGCGGGTGGAAGGAGAGCGCATCATGAGTGATGAGCACGACCAGCGCGACCTGAGCTATCGCGACGCCCTGGCCTGGGTCTACTCCTTCAGCGACTCCGAGCGCGGCGGGGGCTTCGCTCGTGACCGCGAGGATAACCTGGCACGCGAGCGGGCACTCTTGGCGCGACTGGGTGATCCACAGCGCGCGTATGGCGTGACGCACATCACTGGCACGAAGGGCAAAGGCTCGACCTGTGCCATGCTCGCCACCATGCTCACCGCCGCGGGTGTGCGCACTGGCCTCTACTCTTCGCCCGACCTGCACACCTTCCGCGAGCGCATCCGTGTGGATGGCGTCGAAGCCACGGAGGGCGAGGTCGCGCGGCTGGTTCCGTGGGTGCGCGCGGCGTTGGCTGACATGGCCCCCGCCCTCGGCCCCTATATCACCTGGGAGGTGGCGACCGCGCTAGCCTTCCTGGCCTTCCGCGAGGCGGGCGCGCGGCATGCGGTGATCGAGGTTGGCCTGGGCGGGCGGCTGGATGCCACCAATGTCGTCGAGCCGATGGCCACCGCCATCACCTCCATCAGCTATGACCATATGCGCGTGCTCGGCAACACGCTGACCGCCATCGCGGGCGAGAAAGCGGGCATCATCAAACCGGGCATACCGGTGGTCTGCTCCGCGCAGGCCCCCGAGGCGCTGGCGGTCATCGCGCGCGTCAGCCAAGAGCGCGGGGCGCCGCTCATCCGCGTCCGTCCCGCTGACCCCGCTGATCCAACCGGCTCCCCTGGCCCCACCGCCGCGGGCGACTACATCTACCGCGCCGGCGCGTATGACCACGAGCATCAGCGGTTCGATGTCTCTACCGCCACAGGCACCTACTCCGATCTGGAGCTGGCGCTCTTGGGCGAGCATCAATTGGAAAACGCGACCGCCGCCGTGGCCCTGGCCGAGCTGTTGCGCGCGCGTGGCCTGCCGCTGGATGAGAGCGCGATCCGCCGTGGGCTGCGCGAGGTGCGCTGGCCGGCGCGGCTCCAGGTGGTGCGACGCGCGCCCGCGGTGATCGTGGATGGCGCGCACAACGCCGACTCC
>JADMIN010000798.1 GCA_015478575.1 Ktedonobacterales bacterium
ATGCTCTGCTCACGCTCTGTGCCTCTCACATCATTCGCATGGACTTTATTCGCATGGACTTTTTGACGACCACGCGCCTGGATGGTATAGTGCGTGCCGGGAAAGGGTCCGCATACCCGCATGCCTGTCGAGCGCGGGCCGACGTGTCGCGCGCCGCGCACGCGGGCACGATGCCGCTAGGGACGTGCGGCTCCGTCGAGCGTGTGTGGGTGGCGATGGGCGGTGTGGGCACAGGGCGAGATGCGGTGGATAGGCCCTGAGGAGCTGGGCCTGGAGATGCGCCTGTTTCGCTCCCCCTTCCTGTGGGAGGCCGAGAATGGTCCGATACGCGAGTAGAGGCACCGAGACCGACGCACAGGCATGGCAACCCGTGCTGGATCAACTGAGCCGCATGCTGGGGGGGCTGTTTAGCGCCTCCGCGGTCAGCATCGCCTTGCTGGATTCCACGACCGGCGACCTCATCACCCGTGCCAGTGAGGGCTTCCCGTCAGGCGCGGAGCGCCCAGTGCGCATTCCGCTCGGCGCGAGCGTCGAGGGCTGGGTGGCGGCTCACCTGGAGCCGGTCTTCACCAGTGACGCGGCGCGCGATGGGCGCTTTGAGCTAGGGCCGTTGCGCTCCGTGATGTGCGCCCCCCTGGTGGAAGGTGGCCAGTTGCTTGGCACGGTGTTGGTGGGGACCACCCGCCCGCGCGCCTACGAGAGCGCGCAACAGCGGCACTTCCTCCTCCTCGCCAGCGTCCTCGCATTCGCGGTCAGCGGGCTGGCGCGGGTGGAGGTCAGCCAGACACGCGCGCGCGAGTTGAGCGCCCTGCTGGAGTTGGCCCGCGCGCTTGCTGGCTCGCTGGATGCCGCTCACATTCACGCGGCAGTCCTCGCGAGCATCCGGCGTATCGCCGCCTGCGATGACGCGCTGCTCTATACCTATGACGATGGGGCGCGCGTCCTGCGCGCCAGTACCGGTAGAGGTGAACGCTTCACGCCCCTGCTGGAGGCGCTGATTCCCATCGGTGATCAGCGGTCACTGGCCGCATGGGTGGCGCGCAACCGACGGGGGCGCCTCATCACCGCGGATGAGGATGAGGACGAGCCAGTGAGCGAAGCGCAGGTTGTGGGTGAGCGGATGGCCCTGCTCTGTGTGCCGCTCATCTGCCGGGATCGGCTCGGCGGAGTGATGCTCCTGGCACGCGCCCACCCCTTTCACCTGACGGAACTCACCACGATGGCGAACCTGAGCGGCCTCGCCGCCGCCGCACTAGATAACGTCGCACGCTACCAGCGGGCGCAACTGGAACGGGAACAGTTGGCGGCGATTTTTGGCTCGGCCTCTGATGGCATGGCGGTGGTGGATAGCGCACTCACGATCCTCGACGCCAACTCGGCGTTTGGGCAACTGGTCGGCCAGCCCCACGAGCGCATCATCGGCCAGCCCTGCTGCGACGTGCTCCAGCGTCACAGCGTCGGCACCTGTAGCCTCTGTGACGAGGAGTGCCTGCTGGAG
>JADMIN010000799.1 GCA_015478575.1 Ktedonobacterales bacterium
CGCCGCCACCGCGCCGACCTCTGGCACCAGTTGCGGCAGCGTCGCGAATAACTGCAACGAACCCACCGACACGGTCGCCACCGGCCTCAGACTCCAGGGTGGCAGCGTCTCCTCGGCGGGCGACCACGCCTACAGCGGCGCCACATCAAGCAGTCACAGCACCCTGTGGGCCAAGGCACCACAAGGTCAGGGACTTACCCAACACTAGCGGCGGTACGCGCCGTTCCTCACAGGCAACCTTCACCGTGTCTTGGCTGTGAGAGGCCCGACTCTGGTGGCGCTCCGCGGTATGAGCGCCACCAGGCAGGGGAATGGCGATAAGCACTGGGCGGGGGGTGTGGGATCCTTCTAACAGCACCACCCCTCGCCACGCTACGCGACGGCTCATGCCAGCGCGCCGCCCCAACTGGACTGAAACACGGGAACAGATAGGGGCATCTTTCCTCCGCTCCTCTCCTCGCTCACCACTTTCGGCTAGACGCGCGCGAATCTGGCCCGGATCGCGAAGAGCACGCCCAGCCCCAGCACCAGCCACACCCCCACCACGAAGGGTATCGCGCTCAATGGTCCCTGTCCTGGCGAGAGCATGGCGAGCACGAAGATACCGCCAGTAATCAGTGTGCCCAGCAGCGGAAAGAGGCCGTGGCGCACGAGGTTGAACCGCGCGCGACGCTGGCGCCAGAAGAAGCGCGCGCAGGCCACGTTCGTCAGCACGTAGATCAGCAGAACGAAGAGCGCGTCGAGTGTGCCGAGCAGCGTGAAGGCGGTAATCGGCGTGAGCGCGAGGCCAAGGGCGATGCCGCTGACCAGGCCGATGCCACAGAGCAGAACAATCGCGCCACCAGGCGTCTGGCGAGTGGGGTGAGTCCAGGCCAGCCAGCGCGGCAAGAGGCCATCGCGCCCGACCGTGTAGAGGATACGTGCGCCACCGTTCACGATAGCCAGCGCCGCGCTGAAGAAGGAGAGCACACCGACCAGATCAATGAGCACGGCAAAGGTCTCGCCACCGAAGCGCCGGGCGATGGTGTCGAAGGGCGCCACATCGCGCGCATAGCCAGTGGTGATGTTGTTCAGGCCATAGCCCAGGGTCGCCGCGTAGGCCATCACCAGGTAGAAGATCCCGACAACCAACATCGAGCCGAAGACCGCGCGGGGAATATTCCGGTGCGGGTCACGTGTCTCCTCGCCCATCGTTGAGGCCGTCTCGAAGCCAATGAAGCTGAGCACAGCCAACACAATGCCTACCGCGAGGTCGCCGCCCGGCGGCACCGATGCCACACTGAAGGGCGCCGCTGAGAGTCCATCCGAGCTGCCTACCCGCAGCAAGACCAGAGCCGCCAGCACGAGGCATACGCCCAGCTCAAAGACCAAGAACGTCAGGTCCAGGCGCAACGATTGGCGGATGCCCAGATACGAGATCGCAAAGACGATGGCAATCGCCGCCACATAATAGACGACCCAATGGAGTTCTACACCGAACCAACGCTGCATCAGCG
>JADMIN010000082.1 GCA_015478575.1 Ktedonobacterales bacterium
ACCACGTGTCCGCCCCTTCAGCCTGCGATCCATGTGACTGCAGAACCCCCTTCAACTGGCTGTGGGAAGGGGGATGCGGGCCGCGTTATCCCTGGGAACGTATCCCTGGGAACTCTATGGGCGCGTCCCCAGCGTTACCTGGACATTCGTACGGCTGCCGCCGCTACGCACTACCGTCACCGTCACCTTCGTGCCCGGCTTCTGTTGGTAGAGGAAGTCGGTGAGGTCGCTACTCGTGTTGACCGTCGTGCTGTTGATTTGCACGATGATATCACCGACCTGCAAGCCAGCCTGCTGTGCCGGACTGCTGCCGCTCGCGTCCTGACCAAAGGCGGCGATCAGCACGCCGCTCTGCACCGGCAGATTATTCGCCGCCGCCAAAGCTGGCGTCACATCCTCACCCTGAATCCCCAGGAAGCCATGCCCCGTCGCCGCGATGGTGCCGCTCTTGATAATCTGCTGCGCGACCGTCTGCACCGTATTCGAAGGAATAGCGAAGCCGATGCCTTCCGCCGCCGCCCCCGACTCCGGGTTGACCGCGCCGAGCGTCGGAATGCCGATCAGCCGCCCTTGTAGGTCTACCAGCGCCCCACCGCTATTGCCCGGATTGATCGGCGCGCTCGTCTGGATCAGCCCGCTGAGCTGGGCCGCGGGACCGCCCGGTCCCTCCTGCGCGTCACGGTTGAGCGCGCTCACAATGCCAAACGTCGCCGACTGCGCCAGCCCCAGCGGGCTGCCCACCGCGATGGCGAACTGCCCCACCTTCACCGCCGAGGAATCACCGAACGCGATGGGGTGCAGGCCCGTCGCGCTGATCTTCAGCACCGCCAGATCGTTATCGGGCGCCTCGCCCTTCAGTTGCGCCGTCATCTTCTTGCCATTGGAAAGCTGCACCGAATAGCTGCTAAAGCCCGTCACGACGTGATCATTGGTGACGATATAGCCATCCGACGTGATGATTTCACCCGACCCAATGGCGCCGCCCTGGCTGCTACCAGAGCTTTGCACCTGCACTACCGAAGGCTCGACCGCACTGATAACATTGACGACCGTCTGCTGCAAGTCCGTCGCGCTCGCGGGAACGTTCACCGTCGGCGCCGCGTTCGCGCCAATACCGGTGGCCGATGTCGGCGTGCCCGTGGTGCCAGCGGCGCTGGCGCAGCCCGCCACCGTCAGCGCGAGCAAGCCGGCCAGCCCCACCGTCAGCGCATAGCCCCGCGCCGTGCGCGGGCGACGCCCGCGCCATCGTGCCACCGCCGGTGTGGGCGGCTGGCTAGCGGTCGCGGCGCGCTCGCTTGGCGAGTATGTAGAATCTGATCGCATCATCGTATTCTCCTCATTCTGGCCCCGATATCCGCACCGGGCGCCAGCCTCTCTGCCCTGGTTACGCGCCATGTGTGCGCTCCACCGCTTGGGCTTCTCATCCCCTTGGGCTTCTCATCCCCTTGGGCTTCTCGTCGCCCAATCTCGCGCCACCCTCTCCCCCCTGATCACCCCATCCGACCCCCAGGGTGGGTGGCGGCTCACGTGCTCACGAGTGCATACGTACCGCGGGTACCTCCAGGTTGCGTTCGCCGCCTTCCGACAGCGCCTCCACCGAGCGGTACATGCCACCAGACCAGAGCGTAGCCCATTCGTCTGAAGTGACAACCCCCACACGCTGAAGAATCGCTGAATACGCCCACTCGCCCCACAAGAGTGCGAAGCGCCTCCGCTAGCGCGAGCGGCGCGGCGCATGGATGGTAGCGGCGTCACGCAACTGTGCCAGCACCCACTCCCGCGGCGACTCCCGCTCGACCAGCGCCCGCGCCGCTTCCGCGTGCCGCCTGCGCTCCTCCTCTGGCATGGTCAGTGCCTCATAGAGTCGGCGCGCGGTCTCATCCAAGTCCGTCGCCGTGGTGGGCAGCACGCACTCGCGCATCTGGGCATACGCGCCAGCCGTGCGCGTCAGGATGATCGTGCCGTCACGCTCGTTCACGGCCGCGCCTTCTTTGGCGACCAGATTCATGCCATCAATGACCGGATTGACCAGCAGCACATCAGCGCGTCGCATCGCCGCCAGGGCGCGCGGGCGGTTATTCTCGAAGAACGCCTCGATGGGGCGCCAGTCATCCCGCCCGTAGTGCGCGTTGATGCGCTCGATCACCCGCTTGACGCGCCGCGCATACGTCCGGTACGTGCTCAGGTCATCGCGTGAGGGCACAAGGAACGCCAGGAAGCGTACCTGCCCCCGCAACTCCTCGTGGTGGCGCAGCAGCAGCTCATACGCCTCGAAGCCACGCACGATATTCTTGGTCGGGTCGAGGCGATCCACCCGCACGATCACCCGCGTCTCATCGCCCAGCAGCGGGCGCAGCTCCTGGGCGCCGCGCCGACCCGCCGCGCTCTCCAGCGATCGCCGCACCTCCGCCACGTCAATCGGAATGGGATACGCCCGCACGGCCAGCGTATGTCCCCGCCACAGAATCAGCCCCCGCCGATAATCTACCTGGCTGCCCCCCAGCACCTCAGACGCGCAGACCAAGAAGTTGCGCACGTCACTCTCGGTCTGGAGGCCCAGCACATCGTTGCTGGCCAGACCGTGGTAGATCTCCCGCAGAAACGGCTCCGGCAGAAACTCCCAGTACCGTACCGCTGGCCAGGGAATGTGGATGAACTGCTGCACCGTGGCCCCTGGCAGCCGCTCGCGCACGCCCCGCGCCGCCAGATACAGATGATAATCCTGCAGCAGCACGATCGTATTGCTCCCCGCCACCGCTGGCCGGCGCCCATTGGCGCGTCCGTCCCCATTGGCGCGCACCGCCGCCAGCGCTTCGTCGGCCACCATGCGCGCGATGGCCTCATTCACCGACCGATAGCCCTCATTCCAATACGTATAGTGCAGCTCGGTGAAGTTCGGCGCATTCGCCGGATCCCAGAGATAATGCTGTAAGAACCAGAGGATGCGGTTGCTGATCTCATCATAATGGCGGCGGTGCAGCTCCGCCGAGACCGGCACGTACCGCACGCGCAGCGACTGCCGCCCCAGCCGCACCGCGCGCGCGGGCGCGTGCTCGTCAGGGAACGCCTCGCGGTCGCCCTCCGTCATCGTCGCCGCCACCCACGTCAGCGGCAACTGCTCGCTCAGTGTCGCCAGCGCCGTCACGACCCCGCCCGGCCCACGCCGCGTGCCCAGGCGCCCCCGCGCGTCGCGGTGGAATTCCACGGGGCCTCGATTGGTGGCGAGAATGACCTGCCGCCCAGGATCTAGCCCAGCATTGCTGGGCAGCGACGCCTGGGCGGCGTGGCGTGGCGCGGGCATAGCGACATCCTTTTGGCCTCTCGCGCTTTCCACTCGCGCGCGTTTCTGCTATCCTGCCCGTATGAGCACTCCCAAACCGCCTCCCGGCGTGCGCTCTCGCGCCTCGCAAGACGCAATGGCCGTGCCAGGTACCAGCGGCGCTTCCTCCCACCGTCCGCCACACCCACGGCGCCCGCGCGGACGCCGTGTGGCGCTCGGCGCCCTCCTGGTCCTCCTGCTCTTCGGCTTCGCGTCGTTCCTGGTCTCGCTCGGCGGCGCCAGCGCCTCAGCATCCTGCGCGCCCGCCGCCACGAGCGATCTCGTGCTAGCCGGGGCCGCCAAGGCCGATATCAGCCCACGCCAGTCCCTCTATCTCAGCGGCTACGGCTTTGGGCCAGCACGCCGCTCCACTGGCATCCTCCAGCCGCTCTACGCGCGCGCGCTGGCGTTGCGCGGCCTCGATGGTCAACCCACCAATACCGTCGTCTTCGTCGCCCTCGATTCGCAGGGCTACTTCGCCGCTTACCAAGCCGGTCCCTACGGCAGTGATGCCATCCGCGCCGCGGTCGCCGCCCGCCTGGGCATTCCCGCCCCCAACGTCATCATCGCCGCCACCCACAGCCACGCCGCGCCCGACACCATCGGCTTCTGGGGCGGCGTGCCCGCCAGCTACCTCGCTGAGGTACGCGACCAGACCATCAGCGCCATCACCCAGGCCGTGACCGCCCTCACCCCCGCCACCCTCAGCGCCGGCAACGCCGACCTCACGGGCGACACGCGCTCCTTTGGTGACTGGCCAGTGGATGCCCGCCTGCGCACGCTGCGCGTCACCGCCAGTCCCACTGGCCGCACGCTCGCCACCCTGCTCAACATCAGCGTCCACCCCACCACCCTCGGCGCGACCAACACCCTCGTCGCGCCCGATTGGCCCGGCGTGACCGCCACCGCGGTCGAGCGCGCGCTCGGCGGGACGGCGCTGGTGATGCCTGGCGCGCTGGGCCACACCTGGCCCGCCCTGCCACCCGGCACGCCGCCTCCCACCAATCAGATCCTCTTCATGCAACAGTATGGTCAGTTGCTGGCCTTGCGCGCGTTGGCCGCCGTGGGCGCGGCGCAGCCCGTGCGCGCGCCGACGCTCTGTGTCGCCGACCGACGGTTCCGCGAGGCCGACACCACCGCGCCGCTGCTCCTCGGCCTGCAACTGGTGGGGCGGTCCGACCACGAGCGCCTCCTCCGCTCGCTCGGCCAGCCCGCCTATGTGCCGCCAATCGCCCTGGGCGTGGAGGTGGAAACGATCCGCGTCGGCAATCTCGTCTTCTTCGCCGCGCCGGTCGAGCTCTATCCTTCCCTCCTCGAGACGCTGCGCCAGCGCGTCCAAGCCCCCCAGGCGTTCTTCTTTGGCCTGGCCAACGACCAGCTCGGCTACGCGACGCCAGCAGGCGAATACCTGCGCGCCGTGCGCGCCAGTCCAACCGACGAGGCGCTCTTCATCATCAACCCCACCTTCGGCGACGCCATCGTAGACCAACTCACGGCGGGCGCGCGCCAAGTCGGCTTCCTGGTGAACGAACAAAATTGAGGAGGCAGCGCGATGGCTGGTCATCTCACCACCCACGTCCTCGATACCGCCCAGGGCCGACCCGCCGCGGGCGTCGAGATCGAGCTGTGGCGCCTCGCCACCCCAGACGGAGCACGCCAGTTGCTCACACGGACGCGGACCAACCGCGACGGGCGCACCGCCGCACCCTTGCTCGCTGAAGGCGCCCTGACCGCCGGTACCTATGAACTCATCTTCGCTGTCGGCGCCTACTTTGCCGCCCAGGGGCCGCCCGCCGCGGTCACCCCGCCCTTCCTCGATCGCGTGCCCGTGCGCTTCGGCGTCGCCGACCCCGACGCCCAGTATCATATACCGCTGCTCGTCTCGCCCTGGGCCTATTCAACCTATCGTGGCAGCTAACGCACGGAGGCTCACGCATCATGGAAACACACGTATCCGCTCACACGCTCATCGCCCGATGTGCCCTACTCGGCGCCTTCAGTGAAGAGCCAGACCGCCTCACCCGGCGCTACGCCACGCCGCCGATGCGCCAGGTGAACCAGGCCGTCACCGGCTGGATGCGCGCCGCCGGTATGACCGTCCGCCAGGACAACATCGGCAACCTGATCGGGCGCTACGAGGCCGCCCACCCCGATACGCCAACGCTCCTCCTCGGCTCGCACCTCGATACCGTACGCGACGCCGGCCAGTATGACGGCCCGCTCGGTGTGCTGGTCGCGCTCGCGTGCGTCGAGCGCCTGCATGCGCGGGATGAGCGCCTGCCCTTCGCCATCGAGCTGCTCGCCTTCTGCGACGAGGAAGGCCTGCGCTACCCCACCACGTATCTCGGCAGCGCCACCGTCGCGGGCGCCTTCGATCCCGCCTGGCGAGACCTCACCGATGACGCGGGCATCCCGCTCGCGGAGGCCCTTCAGGCCTTCGGCGGTGCCCCCGCCGCCCTCCCCCAGGACACCTGGCATGGCGGCGCGCTCCTCGGCTACTGCGAAGTCCATATCGAGCAAGGACCAGTGTTAGAGGCCGCGCACCTGCCCCTCGGCCTCGTGACCGCCATCCAGGGGCAGTCGCGCTTCACCCTCACCTTCCGTGGCGAGGCTGGCCACGCGGGAACCGTGCCGATGCATCAGCGCCACGACGCGCTCTGCGCCGCCGCCGCCTTCGTGTTAGAGGTCGAGCGCGCCGCCAGCGCCACGCCGGGCCTGGTGGCCACCGTCGGCCAGTTGAACGTCGCCCCCGGCGCCAGCAACGTCATTCCCGGCCAGGTGACCCTCAGCCTGGATGTCCGCCACCCCGACGATGCCACCCGCGCCGCCACCCACGCCCATCTCCGCCAGCGTGCCGAACACATCGCCGCGACGCGCCGCGGCGTGGTAGAGTGGCAACTGGTGGGGGAGCAGAGCGCCACGCCTTGCTCGCCTCAACTCACACGGCTGCTGGAGCGCGCCGCCGTGGCCGAGGGCTACCCACCCCGCCATCTGGCCAGCGGCGCCGGCCACGACGCGGTCATGATGGCGCGCCTGACCGATATCGCCATGCTGTTCGTGCGCTGCGCTGGCGGCATCAGCCACTCACCCGCCGAGGCCGTCGCCGCCGAGGATGTCGCCGCCGCCATCGCCGTCCTTGAACGCTTTCTGGCACTCCTGGCCGAGGAGCGGACTCCTCCGACCACGACCACCTGAGCGCGGCCTATCCTATTGATCGCAAGCGTCATGGCCGATTAGCTCAGACGTCGTCATACAGGCGTAAGCAACTTGGCGAAGCGGGCGCGGACGCAGCCAGCGGAAGCTGGTTAATCGAGAGTTGATCATAGATCACCGGGCCACCCCGAGGCGTTGCTACTACCGCCGCTGCCTGGCCCTCCATCTCCTAGATAAGGAGCGTGCGATGTTCTCTCCGCATGGGCCTTTCTCCCCAGTGCAGCTCATACTCCCACTGAGTGTGTTTCTACCATGCTTAGCATTTTGGGGATGGATGTTCCGCGATATGATTGACAATGACGACTTGCCTAGTAGCGCAAAGGAAAACTGGACGTTCGCATTTATTCTGCTGAACGTCTTCGCCGCGGTCATCTATTACAGCACTGTCTATAAAAATAGACGGTAGCTACTGTTCACGTGTTGTGACGGGATGCTTACCCCAAACGAGCTACAGATCCGGGCCAAACAGGCCATCCATCACTTGTACCGCTGCCTGCCCCCTGTTGGCTGTTTCAAAACGCGCATCCAAAACGCGCATCCCATCGCGCGGTCGGGTCCACGACGATGGTCGCCTCCCCCGCACGCGCTGGAGGTTCCTCCCTATGGCTCACTACGACCTGCTCATCCGTGGCGCCACGCTCGTGACCCCCGATGGCCCCATCCAAGCGGACCTCGCCCTCACCGATGAACGCATCGCCGCGCTCGGTCCATCGCTCGAAGGGTCCGCCACCGCCGAGATCGCCGCCGCTGGACTGCACCTCTTCCCCGGTGTCGTGGATGCCCATGTCCACTGCGACGAGCCGGGCCGCACCGCGTGGGAGGGCTTCGCCAGTGGCACGCGCGCTCTGGCGGCTGGCGGCGCGACCGCGTTCTGTGACATGCCCCTCAATGCCCACCCCCCGACCATAGATGCCGCCGCCTTCGATCTCAAGCTCGCCGCCGCACGCGCCGCCTCCCTGGTAGATTTTGCCCTCTGGGGCGGGCTGGTGCCCGGCAACATCCCGCGCCTAGCCGAGTT
Source organism: Ktedonobacterales bacterium (assembly GCA_015478575.1). GTDB lineage: Bacteria > Chloroflexota > Ktedonobacteria > Ktedonobacterales > JADMIN01 > JADMIN01. Next base: position 7,551 of record JADMIN010000082.1, read on the forward strand.
GGCCGCGCGCGGCGTCATCGGCTACAAAGCCTTCATGGCCAGCAGCGGCATTGAAGACTTCATCGCCGCCGATGACCTGACCCTCTACGAGGGCATGGCCGAGGCCGCGCGCCTGGGGCTGCCCGTCGCCGTCCACGCCGAGAATGACGCCCTCACCCGCGCGCTCGCCGCTCGCGCCATCGCCCAGGGCCGCACCAGCATCCGCGATTACCTCGCCTCGCGCCCGGTCGTGGCCGAGCTTGAAGCCATCTCGCGCGCCATCCTCTTCGCCCAGGAGACCGGCTGCGCGCTCCACATCGTCCACGTCAGCACGGGGCAGGGCGTCCAACTGGTGGCCGAGGCTCGCGCGCGCGGCGTGGACGTGAGTTGCGAGACCTGCCCCCACTACCTCGTCCTGACCGAGGAGGACGCCGAAGCCCTGGGCGCCATCGCCAAGTGCGCGCCGCCGCTACGCCCACCCGTGGAGCGCGACGCCCTCTGGCGGCACCTCGCCGATGGCACGCTGCCGATGGTCGCCTCCGACCACTCGCCCGCGCCTCCGGAACTGAAGCGCGCGGCCAACTTCTTCCACATCTGGGGCGGCATCTCCGGCTGCCAATCGCTGCTCTCCCTGCTGCTGACCGCTGGCCACGCCGACCGTGGCCTCGCGCTGGAGCGCATCGCCGCTCTCACCGCCGACTATCCCGCGCGGCGCTTTGGCCTCGCGCGCAAGGGCCGGCTGGCCGTGGGCGCTGATGCCGACCTGGCGCTGGTGGACCTCAGCGCCACCGCTGTGCTCCGCGCGCGGGATCTCTTCTATCGGCACCCGCAAAGTCCCTATATCGGTCGCACCC
>JADMIN010000083.1 GCA_015478575.1 Ktedonobacterales bacterium
GCCCGTGCGATCGTCCAAGCGCCTGGGCGTACGTGATGAAAGAAAGCGCCCAGAGACCAACAGATGGGCGGGGTGTGCAGAGCATGTTACGCGGCTTGTGACGTGAGATACAATGGAGGATGTGATGGCGCGCCCAAGCGTATCGCGTCGCGTGCCACCACGGGAGTTCTGGGGAGGCGTGGGCCTCCGCTGGGAGCGATGGTGGCTTTCCCCGGCACGCTGGGTCGCGTAAGGGAACATGAGGAGGCGCTCGATGACGCTCGCCGGCAATCTACGCCAGGTGGCGCTGCCAGAGGTGCTATGGAGCATCGAGAGCGGCCAGCAAACTGGGCGCCTCTTGCTGGAGCGCGGTCAACTCCGTGCCGAGATCTACTTTGCCGGTGGCCAGTGGCTGCTCGCGGAGCGCAGCGGTGACGCGACCCCTTTTGCCTACCACCTCGCCCACGCGGGGCTGATTGACGCCGAGCAGTTCCAGATGGCCACTGGTGTGCCGCTGGCCCACGCGGGCATGATGCCTGATGTGCAAGCGGCGCGGATGCTCATCAGCGCGCGCGTGCTGACGCAAGAGCAACTGCGCCAGTGGGCGCTCAGCGATGCCATTGGGCTGCTGGGGGTCGTGCTGGCCTGGCCAGATGGCGATTTTATCTTCGACGAAGGCACGCCAGTGCCCCAGGGGCGGATCGTGCTGCCGCTGCCGGTGACGCCGATGCTCGCCCAAGCGATGCGCGCGGTACGCGGCGCGCCGCCGCCGCCGCACGAGGTCGCGCCGCTCGCGCCCGACCTCGTGATTGATTTCGCTGAGATGGACGCGCACGCGGATGGCACCATTCACGTCACGCGCGAGCAGTGGCGCTTGCTAACAATGGTGGATGGCCAGATGCCCCTCTGGGGGATCGCCCAAGCGCTCCAAGCGCCCGAGCCCGTGATCCTGCGGCTGGCGGGCGAGCTGGCCGCGATGGGCATTCTCGTGATCGTCGGCTCCGTCACACCCGCTGGCATGGAATCGTTCGCGTAGGCCTCATGCGTCGTCCCAGGGCAGCGCGTCGTTGAGCAGCAACACGGGAACAACACTGCCCGCGCACACCATCCCTTCCCCCTCCTCGATGACAAGATAGCCCGCCGCGCCCTGAAGCGATGAGATGAGATGCGAACCCTGCGCCCCAGTCGCGCGTGCCATAAGGGTGCCGTCGCGCGAGCGCAGCCGCGCGCGGACGTAGTGGCGCCGATCGCCCCGTGGCATGTCCTCACCCTCCAGTACGGCCCGCACGGTGGGGCGCTCCACGCGCGCGCAGCCGAGCATGCGGCGGATGGCTGGTCGGCCAAACAGCTCGAAGGTGACGGCGGCGGAGACGGGGTTGCCAGGCAGCCCCAAGAGCGGTGTCGTTCCGAGCAGGCCGAAAGCGAGCGGCTTGCCAGGGCGCATGGCGACGCGCCAGAAGTCCATATGGCCCTGCTCAGAGAGGATCCGCTTCACCAGGTCATAATCGCCGACCGAGACGCCACCCGAGGTCAGGATGAGATCCGCCGTATCTGCCGAGGCGAGCCGCGCGCGCAACTCATCCGCGCGGTCAGGGGCGACGCCGAGCGACCACGGCTCCGCGCCCGCACGGGTGACGGCGGCGGCCAGATAGGGCGAGTTGCTCTCACGGATCTGGCCAGGGCGCGGCTGCGTGCCGAGTGGCGCAAGCTCGTCGCCGGTCGCGAGGATGGCGACCCGCGGACGACGGATAACGGAGATGGGATGGAGACCCAGCGCGGCCAAGAGCGCGATCTCCGCTGGGCCAAGCTCAGTGCCAGCGCGCACGAGCAGCGCGCCGGGGCGCACGTCCTCGCCCGCCGCGCGCACGTTATTGCCCAGCGACACCTCGCCCGCAAGAGCGACAGTATCTTCGGCAACCGTGACGAGCTCCTGCTGGAGCACGGCATCCGCGCCAGCGGGGAGCGGCGCTCCCGTCAGAATACGCACCACCTCGCCCGGCTGAACTGTGCCCGCGTAGACGCGCCCGGCGGGTACCTCGCCCACCAGCCGCAGCCGCGCGGGCATCTCCGCGGTCGCGCCGCGTGTATCTTCCGCGCGCAAAGCATAGCCGTCCATTGCGGAGTTGGCGAAGGGCGGCAATTCCTCGTGGGCGATGGCATCCCGCGCCAGCACCCGCCCCAGCGCCTCAGTCAGGGGCACCTCCTCGCTCTCTCTCGGCGCGAAGTGCGCCAGAATGCGCTCACGCGCCTCTTCAACCGTCAGCATCGTCGGCTCCTTTTTCATAGGCTGGCCCGTGGGGACGCACCGAGCGGATGCCAGGCCAGCCCGCGGGCTGACGTGCCAGCGCCGGGCCGTGGCACTGAACTGAAACGCATCAGGGCGCGAAACGGCTCCGGGCACACGGGGAGGCATTGCCTCGCTGTCGCAAGCGTAGATTCAAAAGCGCTGCCGTGTCCAGCCCGCGCCTTTCTCCTCCGCCGACGGTGTGGGGCACACGGATGCGGAGGAGTCCGCCGCTTCCTCTGGCCGCCAGGCGCATGCCCCTGGCGCCGCGCTCCAGTTGGCGGCGCGTGGCGCGCCATGTTATCCTTTAGGCGGGAACGCGGAAGAGAATGAGGGACGTACGTGATCGAGCGGCGAGTAGAGCACGCGGAGTACCTCGCGTTCTCACACCTGAGCGCGGCGCGAGGATTGGCGCATGCGATCTTCACGCGGCGCGGCGGCTTCAGCCTTCCACCGTATCGCGGTCTGAACCTCGCCATCTCGACCGGAGATGACCCAGCGCGCGTGCGGCGCAACCGCGCGGTCGCCGCGGAGGCGCTAGGACTCGCACTGGTCAGCGCGCGCGCGGTGCATAGTGCGCACCTGCTCGTCATCACACGAGCTGACCGAGCAAACGCCGAGGCGGAAGCGGAGGCCAATGCCAACGACGCGCGGCCCTGGCAGGAGCGCCTGCGCGAGCGCCTGCGCCTGCTCCCGGCGGATGCCCTCATCACCGATCAGCCGGGGATAGCGCTCTTCTGGGCATTTGGGGATTGCGCGCCCGTGCTGCTCTACGACCCGCGCCACCGGGTGGTCGCACTGGTCCATGCGGGCTGGCGCGGCACCGCCCAGGCAGTGGTGCCACGAACCATCGCGCGCATGAGCGAGGATTTCGGCACGCGGCCCGCCGATCTGTTGGCGGGCATCGGCCCGGCCATCGGCGCCTGTTGCTATGAGGTCAGCGAGGAGGTGCGGGCGGCCTTTGCCGCTGACGGGTTGACGTCGGCGTCCGCGCACTTTGAGGAGCGGCCAGGGGCGCGTGGGCAGGGCCGTCGGCTGTTTCTTGATATCGCGCGATCGAATGAGGGCCAGTTGCTCGCCGCGGGTGTGGCCAGGGAGCGAGTCGCGCTCTCAGGCTACTGCACGGGCTGCCGCACCGACCTCTTTTACTCGCACCGGCGCGAACCCAAGCCCAGTGGGCGCTTTGGGGTAGGCATCGGGCTGCGAGAGGCATGAGCGCGAAGCGTGTGCCTGCGACGGATGAGCGCGCCGTCTGGACGCGGCGGCGTTCGTGTGCGCTGAATAGAGGCGGCGTGCGCGGCGCGCCGTTGGCGTCCGTGCGAGTGCGCGGGGAGGGGCAGGCCCCATGCCCCGCTGGAGCGTGGACGTAGCGCTGCTGACGAGAGGTGGCACGAGCGGTGTCTGGCGTGGATGCGGCCCGGAGCGAGGGCGAGCGGCTAGCGGAGCGCGCGCGCGAGGTACGGCGGCGCGTGGCGGACGCGGCGGCACGCTCTGGGCGTGATGGCACCGCGGTGCTGCTGGTGGCCGTGACCAAGACCCTGCCGGTCGAGACGATGCGGCTGGCCTACGCCCAGGGGCTGCGGGTGTTCGGTGAGAACCGCGTGCTCGAGGCGCGCGAGAAGCACGCCGCGCTAGGGCTGGCGGATGTGCGTTGGGAGTTGATTGGCCAGTTGCAATCGAATAAGATTGCCCGCGCCATCGAACTCTTTGATCGAGTACAGAGCGTGGCGAGCGTGGCGCTGGCACAAGCGCTGGATACGCGCGCCGCGCGGGCGGGGCGTACCCTGCCAGTATTGCTGGAGGTCAATGTGGCGGGCGAAGCCAGCAAGAGTGGCTTCGCTCCCACAGAAGTGATCGAGGCGGCTCGTGCCATCGCCGTGCTGCCAAACCTGCGACCGGAGGGCCTGATGACCATCGCGCCGATGGCCGACCAGGCGGAGCGGGCGCGCCCGGTCTTCCGCGAGCTGCGTCGGTTGCGCGCGTCGCTGCGCGCGGCGGTGCCGCTCGGCCCAGAGGGCGGCTGGCACGAGCTTTCGATGGGCATGAGCGATGACTTCGAGGTGGCCATCGAGGAGGGCGCGACCATCGTCCGTATCGGCCAAGCACTCTTTGGCGCGCGCCCCACGCCCTGACCCGACCGTTCATGACCCTGAAGGATACGCAAATAGAGATGCCCTGCCAGCGGCAAGAGCGACGAAAGCGAGACGACGCATGAATACCGGCGACCTGCTCTTTGGGCGGCGCACCCGACAGAACCATGCCCTAGAGCATGCCACGGTAACGCTATTGGCCAGGCGCCTGCCGGGATTGGCCGTCAGTGCTCGCTCCACGCCCCGCGGTTTCACCATCTTCGCCGATCTGAGCCTCACGGAGGTGCGGAATGCGGGTGAGGAGGCGCTGGCACGGCTGCGCGGCGGGGAGGCATCCCTGGCGATCCATCCCAATTGCGGCACCAATCTGGCCGTGGGCACATCGCTGGTGATGCTCGGCTCGCTGTTCGCGCTGACGGCGGTGCGCCCGCGTACCCGTATCGCGTCGGCGCTAGCAAGCTCAGTGGCGGGGATTATGGCGGCACGCCCCTTGGGCGAGATGATGCAGCGCTACGTGACGACGCTGCCTGACTTGGGCGATGTGCATATCGAGACAGTACGACGACGACAGGTCTTCGGGCGCCGGGTGGTCGAAGTGCTCACGACCACACAGGATCACGACGCGGTATAATGCGCGAGGGGCCTTCGCGAGAGATCTTCGCGAGAGGCCTTCGCGAGAGGCCTTCGCGAGAGGCCTTCCGCAACGCGCGGATAGGGCAACTCACGGCCCAACCGGAGAGGAGCGTGGCACACATGAATTTTCCTGGTGGTGGCCCACTGCACTTTATCATTCAGGTGTTCTTTGGATTTCTGATCCTCTCCCTCTTCGTGCGGGCGATTCTCTCTTGGTTCCCGCTGACGCCGAGCAATCCCCTCGTGCGCTTCTTTGATACGGTGACGACGCCCGTGCTCATGCCCGTGCGCAAGCGGCTACCGGCGATGTCCATCGGCATGTTCGATATCGGCTGGACCGTCGCGTTCCTCTTCGCGTGGTGGGCGCTCACCCTACTCGCCGGCTTGCTGAGCGGCGCACTGCCGAGCGGCTGGTAATGCCTCCGCGAACGCCGCCCTGCTCGTGCTGCTCGCCGACCGCCTGCGTCTGCCCCGTGGCGCGCTGCGCCTTGAGCGCGGTGGTGCCTCGCGCGCGAAGGTGGTGGCCATCACCGGCCTCGCGCCAGATGACTTCTGGCGCCGCCTCAGCCGCACAGCCCCCTGAAAATCTCCCTGCATACTTCTCCTCCCGCCCCAGATGCTCTACGGCACGGTGTTCTGGCAACGGCGGAGGTGCCGGAGCGCTGCTGTGCGTGCTACGATAGATTTCTGCCTGAGGGCAACGGGGAGACAGCACGAGAGAGACGACGAAGGGGAACAGACATCATGGACACGACGGAGCACGACGCGCGGACGGCACCCGCATTCACCGAAGAAGACGCACGCATCAGTGAGCTGCTGGCTCTCCTGCGCCCCCTCGCGGACTTGCGGGCGGTGAATGCGCTGGCGGAGTGGGACCAGAACACCGCTCTGCCAGATGGTGCCGCGGAGGTGCGTGGCGCACAGCTCGCCACGCTGCAAGGGGTGATGCACGACCGATGGACAGCACCGCAACTGGGCACCTTGCTAGAAGAGTTGGGCACCGTCGTGGATCAGCCGAAGTATCGTGATGCCGATCGCGGGCTGGTGCGCCAGACCCGGCGCGCGTACGATCACGCGACGAAGCTGCCGCGTGGCCTCGTGGAAGAGATGGCGCGCGTAGGGGCGGGGAGCTTCGAGGCCTGGCGCAAAGCGAAGTCCCAGAACGATTTCGCGCTCTTCGCTCCTTGGCTCGCGCGTACCGTCACCTTGCAGCGCGAGGTCGCCGACCGGCTGGGCTACGCCGAGACGCGCTACGATGCGCTGCTGGATCTCTACGAGCCAGGCATGACGGCAACGAAGCTCGATGCCCTCTTTGCTCCCGTGCGCGAGACGGCCACCGCGCTCCTGCGCCGCATCCAGACCGAGGGCCAGCCCGTGGATGCCTCGTGCCTGGAGGGCGAGTTCCCAGTACCAGGGCAGATGGAGCTGAGCGAGTCGCTCCTGCGCTTCATGGGGTATGACTTCGAGCGCGGCCAACTCGCGCAGTCGCCGCATCCCTTCACCGTTGAGTTTGGCAGCCCCTATGACGTGCGCGTCACGGTGCATCCCGACAAGCGGTTCATCCAGGCGGCGCTGATGGCGGCGCTCCATGAGGGTGGGCACGCCCTCTATGAGCAAGGCAGCGCGCCCGCGCTCACACGCACCCCCGTCGCGGGGGGCGCCTCGATGGGGGCGCATGAGTCGCAGTCACGACTCTGGGAGAATGCCATCGGGCGCTCACAGGCCTTCTGGCACACGCGGTTCGCCCATGTGGCTGAGGCGTATCCGCGACAACTGGCGGGGGTGGACGCCGAGACGTTCACGCGCGCGCTCAATCGGGTGCGGCCAAGCCTAATTCGCATCGAAGCGGATGAGGTGACCTATAACTCGCACATCATCATTCGCTATGAGATGGAGAAGGCCATCGTCAATGGCAATGCGGCCATCGAATCGCTGCCGGGCCTATGGAACGCCAAGTATCGCGACTACCTGGGTATCGAGCCAGAGAGCGACAGCGAGGGCATCTTACAGGATATCCACTGGACGGGCGGTTTCGGCTACTTCCCCACCTACACGCTGGGCAACCTCTACGCGGCCCAGATCTACGCGACCTTGCGCAAAGAGTTCCCTGATTTCGATCAGCGGCTAGCGGGAGGCGATACCAGCTTCGTGCTGCGCTGGCTGCGCGAGCGCATGTATGTCTTCGGCGCGATCTATCTGCCAGAAGCTCTGATCCAGCGGGTGACGGGAGAGCGCCCTCAGCCGGAATACTTCACCCGCTATCTGACCGCGAAGGTGGAGGAGACCTACCGCCTGCCAGCCACGTCTCATGGGCACACGCATGCGTGATGCGTGATCGTGATGCGTGATCGTGATGCGTAATGCGCGGGTTCGACGTGCGCATTCGTGATATGCCGGCGCTGGCTGAGGAACGGGCTTCCACCTCTTCCCGGCGTCGCGCTGGCTGGCTGAAACGCTCATCAAGATCATGCCGCGGTGGGCGTTCTCGCTTCATGCGCGAGCGCCCTGGCAACACGGCTGCTATGCGAGCGGTGAGCAAACGCGAGTACGCGGAGAAGAGCCGATGGCGAGGCGATCAACAGAATCTTCCGCGGGCGAGCCGCTGAGTGCGTCCGCTGGTTCTTGCGGCTGCGTCGTACGCTTGCTAGGTGCTGGTGCCACGGTCCTCGCGTTCTTGGCGCTCAGCCTGCTGCTCATCGCGGGCAATCCCGACCGCTGGCAGGGCATCGGTGATCCTGCCTCGCATCCCCTGGCGCTGGCAAGCGACCCAAGTAACCCGCGGCGGATCTACCTCAGCACTGAGCAGGGAGAGATTCTGATCTCCCAGGACGCTGGGCAGAGCTGGAGCGCCTCTCACCAGGGATTGCCCCCGGCCACACCCATCAGTGCGCTGGAGGTGTTGCCCGGCGGCACACGCTTGCTAGCGGGGACGAGTGTGGGGGCGTATCGCTCCTCGGATAGCGGACGGACATGGCAGAGCGCGGGGGCGGGTATTCCCGCCAAAAGCATCGTAGATGCCGTTCGTGCGCTGCCAGATGGGACGTTGCTAGCGGGCACAGCGAACAATGGTGTCTATGTGCTCACCCCTGGCGGCACGACGTGGGTACCCGCTGCGGCGGGACTGCCGCCGCGCAGCGATGTCTATAACTTCCTATCCTTGCCACAACGGGGATATGTCTTGGCCACGCTCATCAGTGGCGGCATCTATGCCAGCCAAGACAGCGGCATGACCTGGGCGAGAAGCGATACGGGATTAGGTCGCACCTCAGGCGCCTCAGGCACCAACGTCTTCAGCCTCTTGGTGGTTCCCGGCCAGGGGAGCGCGCGCCCGTCCATCCTGGCGGGCACCAGTCGCGGCGTCTACGTCAGTCG
>JADMIN010000084.1 GCA_015478575.1 Ktedonobacterales bacterium
GGTATGCGCTACGGACCAGCGACATCGTGCGCGTGCTCACCGATGCGCAGGCGCATCCGACGCCGGAGTGGCGCGCCATCGCCACCACACGCTATGCCCGCGATCACATCGCGCGCACCCTGCGTCGCATGGCCGAGGGCGCCGGCGCCGATGCCGCGCACCTCGGGGAGCCATCGGCGGAGAGCGAGCCAGGCTTCCCTGGGCCGCTTCGGCACCCGTCTGGCAAGCCAGCGCAGGTGACCCTGGCACGTTGCTGCTATCCCTGTCCAGGAGACAAGATCGCTGGGTTGGCCGAGCGAGGGCGCGCGGTCTCGGTCCACCGGGCCTGTTGTCGCACCCTACGCGCCGCGCTGACGCGGCGCCGGGAGCATGGCGCGCGGCATGCGGATCCTGTGCGCGCGAGATGGGAAGAGATCCAGCCAGTCGCGTATCGCCTGCACCTGGCGATCTACGGCCAAGACCATCAAGGATTGATGCACGAAGTTTCGACGTGTATCGCTGAATTAGGACTCAATCTCGAAAATAGTGTGGCCAGCGCGAACCGCGATCGCCTTAAAGCCGCTATCATGCTGACGGTTGCGATGCCGCCCACGGTGCGGCAGGATATGGTCCTCCGGCGTCTACGCGCGGTGCCAGGAGTGGCACAGGTCGAGCGTGAACTGCGCAAGGGCTGCGATGAGGCGGCGCCATGACGAACGTCTGGACGGATTTCTCCGCTCTCACCGCGGGTGATCTCGCGACGGATAGAGAAGCGACTTTTGTGAGCGAGGGGCGCTTGCTCCGCGCCATCGGCAGCTACCTCCACGCGCGAGATATCGCGCATGTCGAGCGGGCGCTCGCCTGCCTGCATGAGGCCCGCGCACGTGGTGATGCGCCCGCGAGCGACGTGCGGCGGGAGACGGCGGATGGCGACGGCGACGCGAGCGCGGCGACGCCGCCACAGGCCAAGATGTGGGATGTCGAGCATGCCATCGAGTATTCCATCGCCGGTGGCGTGACCCTGGCCGAAGCGCTCCACCTCGACGCGGTGACGATCGCGGCGGTGCTGCTCTATCAACTGGTGGAGGGCCACCTCCTGTCGCTGGCCGAGTTGCGGGCACAACTGGGCGGCACGTTCGGCGAGCAGGTGGCGCGCACGATCGAGAGCATCGAGCGCTTTGATACCTTGCAGCGACCGGCGGCGGCCCTGCGGCGCAGCGCGCTCGCTGAGGCGGATGACGACGAGGGTGGTCGCGAGCGCAAACGCGCCCGCACGCGGCAGCGGCAGCAAGACGCCGACGCCCTGCGCAAAATGTTCATGGCGATGGCGGAGGATCCGCGCGTCGTCGTCATCAAACTCGCTGATCAACTGCGCCTGATGCGCGGGGTGAGCGAGGCCGCCGATATCTGGCGCGCGCGCGCGGGCCAACCGACCGCACGCGCGGTCGCGCCGGAGCGGGCGACCGCTACCCCCCCCTGGACGTTGGCTGAGTGCCGGCTGATCGCCACCGAGACACGCGACATCTTCGCGCCCTTGGCCGCGCGGCTCGGCATGGCGCGGGTGGAGGGCGAGCTGGAAGACCTGGCGTTCGCCGTGCTGGAACCAGAGGAGTATCACTGGTTGAGCGAGGCCGTGGCCGAGGAAGCCCACGAGCGCGGCACCTATGTGGAGCGCGTCTCCGCCATTCTGGGTGAAGAGCTGCGGCGCATCGGCATCCAAGCGGAGGTCTCTGGGCGCGTCAAGCATCTCTATAGCATCTATAAGAAGGTGCGGCGCACCGGCAGCCGTGACCTCGCGACGCTCTATGACATCCTCGCCTTCCGCGTGATTGTGAGCACGATTGAGGAATGCTACCTCGTGCTGGGCCACGTCCACGAGATGTGGCGACCGAAAGATGGCCGCATCAAAGACTTTATCGCCAGCCCCAAACCGAATGGCTATCAGTCGCTCCACACGACCGTTTTCTGCCTGGATGACCACTTGGCGGAGATCCAGATTCGCACTCGCGCGATGCACGAGTTGGCCGAGTATGGCGTCGCGATGCACTGGTACTACAAAGACATGGGCGACACGGCGCGTGCCAAAGCGCGGCCATTGCAGGCCTGGATCCAGCAGGTCAAGGAGTGGCAGCAAGAACTCGCGGGGGCGGGCGGCCCCGGCGCGCACTCCGCGCTGGGTGCCGTCCAGGGAGACCTGTTGCGCGAGCAGATCTATGTCTTTACGCCAGCGGGCGACGCCAAAGAACTCCCCGCTGGCTCCACGCCGCTCGACTTTGCCTATCGTGTGCATACAGACCTGGGCAACCATGTCGCTGGCGTACGCATCACCGCGGATGATGGCGCCGGGCGCCTCACCAAGAAGCTCGTGCCGCTCGATTATGAGCTGCATACCGGAGACGTGGTGGAGATTATCAAACGCAACGACGCGCACCCGACCCGCGATTGGCTGCGCGTCGCGCGGACCAAGCTCGCCCAGGGGCGCATTCTGCGCTATCTGAACAGCAGAGAGCGCGAGCAGCACCTCCTCCTTGGCCGCGAGCGCCTGGATCGCGAGTTGCGCGCGCTGGGCTTGCGCAAGGGCTACGAGGAGCTAGAAGAAGAGGATCTGGAGTGGCTGGCCCAGGAACTGGGGCACTCGCAACCCGATGCCCTGCTGGTGGCGCTTGGCAATGAGAAGGTTCGGCTGTCCAATGTGATCGCCAAGCTGCGCGAGCGGCTGCGCCTGCATCTGCCCGCCGAGCCGGAGGCCAGTGAGACGCCCATCCTTGTGGTGCCTGGGCGTGAGGCGCAGCCTGGCGCCAGCGTTGAGGGCATGGGAGGCATGCTCACGAATCTGGCGCACTGCTGCAATCCGCTCCCCAGCGACGAGCTTCGCGGCTTTATCACGCGGGGGCGCGGCGTTGTCATCCATCGCGCCGACTGCCCCAACCTGCGGCACCTGCTGCGGAAAGAGCCAGAGCGCGCCGTGGCCGTTGGCTGGCCACGGCTCGACGGCAAAGAAACCTTCCGCGCGCCGATTGTGGTGGAAGGCAACGACCGCACGGGCTTCCTCCGGGATGTGACGGGCATTATCTCTGGTCACAAGCTCAACATGCTGAAGGTGGATGTCGTGACCAGGGTGGGGAAAGGCCGCGCCATCATCAATGCCCTCCTCGAGATTCAACAACCCGAAGACCTGGAGAGCGTGCTGCGTGACCTCCGCTTGGTCGAGAGTGTCGTGCTCGCGGAGCGCAAGCAGCCGGGGGCAGCCGCGCGGACCACACAGGAACGCGCACCTGCCGGGCCGCGTGGACGACGCAAGTAGCCCCTGCCCCCAGCGACTCAATGGGCCGGAAGTGCCCAGTGCGGCACTTCCTCACTCCGGGCGGCCTCCAGCAGCCGCTCGAAGCTGGCGAACCGGCTCGGCGTGATCCGCCCCGCCCCCAGCGCTTCTCGTAGCGCGCAGCCCTCCTCCGCCGCCGCGTGCGTGCATCCCTCGTAGAGACACGCATCCGCGACCGGACGCAGCTCAATGAAGCACCGCGGGAGATCAGCCGCGGGCACGTTCCAGAGCGCCAACTCGCGGATGCCCGCCGTATCGGCGAGCCAGCCGCCATCGGGCAGCGGCAGCAGGCGCGCGCCAGTCGTGGTATGCCGCCCTTTGCCGGTCGCCTGGCTAATGTCACCGATGCGCTGGTCAGCCTCTGGCAGCAGCGCGTTCATCAGCGAAGACTTGCCCACACCCGACGGCCCCGTGAGGAGCGAGAGGCGCCCGATGAGCCGCTCACGCAACGCCTCCAGGCCCAGGCCCGTCGTGGCGCTCGTGCGCAGCACAGGGTAGCCGAGCGAGGCATAGAGCTTCGCGGCCTCATCAATCTCCCGTGGCAAGCCCAGATCCATTTTGTTCAGGCAGAGGAGCGCGGGCACCGTCGCATGCTCGCAAAGGGCCAGGTAGCGATCCAACAGCCGGAAGTTCGGTCCTGGCTCAAGGGTGGCAAAGACGAGGATCGCCTGGTCAGGATTCGCCAGCATGATATGCTCGCCGCCCACTTCGGGGCGAGCGCGGGAGAGGACCGCCTTTCGTGGCAGCACCTCCTCGATGACGCCCTCCGCATGCGACAGCGGCGTCATCAGCACACGATCGCCGGGGCTAATGCGCACGGGTCGGTCGGTGGCGTCAGGCACGGGAGTGGCGGGGAGTGGCGGGGCCATGCGGTGGGGGGATGGGCCGCGCGTGGGGCGGCCTGAGGGAAACGGGGGTCGTGCCCGTGAGCCTGGAATCGTCACGTGGGAGGGGCGCGGCTTGCGTAGCCGGCCACGAAGGGTGCAGAGGTAGATCGTGCCTCCCACCGCGACCTCGAAGAGGCCAGGCGCGAGCGCCACGACCAGCCCCTCCACCTGAGGCGCGGGCGCGGCGCTCTCTCCTCTGGGCGAGGCCGCCTCCCGGCTCAGGTTGCTCTCTGCCATGACCGCTCCTTGCCGATATCCGCGTGGTATGCTCTGGTGCGCGGCATGCCTCACGCACCGCCGCGCGATATGGCAAGAGTATCCCCGAAGCTGGCCCCGCGTCAAGGCCCGCGTCAAGGTGGAAGGCGCGATTCGCCGGGGTTGTAGGTGCTCATCACCGCTGGCACGCGCGCCGCGGCTGGCCTCGCCCGCGCATGGCGCGCCTCGCCGCTCGGACCGAACACGGCATGCCGCGCGCCCTTTGGGGCCGAACTCGCTCAGAATAGGTAGGCCATAAGGTAGGGTCGCGCCTCGGCGCTCATGCCTGAAGCAGGCCGGAGGAAGCAGTGGAATGGATGAGGTACTCGCGCCCTTGGCGGCCATTGATGCGGGCAGTAACACCATCCATCTCGTGGTTGCCCGCCCAACGGCAGACGCACGCAACCTGAAGACGCTGGTTGACGAAACGGAACTCGTGCGGCTGGGGGCGGATGTGGCGGCGCTCGGCATGATCGGGCCAGAGCGGATGCGGCGCGCGCTGGAGGTGCTGGTGGCACAGGCGGCACGGGCGCGGGCGCTGCGCGCGCGGGCGCTGCTGGGCATCGCCACTGAGGGTGTGCGCGCGGCGGCGAACGGGGCCGACCTGCTGGCACGCGCCGCGGCAGAGGCTGGCGTGCGGCTGATGCTCATCTCTGGCGAGCAGGAGGCAGCGCTGACGTATTGGGGCGCCACCAGTGGAGCGCCGCGGCTGGGGCAGCGCCAAGCGGTGGTGGATCTCGGTGGCGGGAGCCTAGAACTGGTCGTTGGTCAGAGGACGCAGGTGCTCTGGCGCGTCTCATTGCCGGTCGGCTCAGGCACCCTGCTAGATCGCGGCGCCCTGTCGGACCCGCCGCGCCCTGATGAGTTGGCGCGGGTGCGCCAGTTCGCCACGGAGGCCCTCCGCGCGACCGCGCCACCCCTGCCAGTGGAGGAGGTCATCGCCTGCGGCGGCACGGCCACCACACTGGTGGCGTTGTCGCGGCGCGCACTCAGCACGCCACGCGCCCCAGCACGCGGCGGCACGGACGACACGCGATGGCCGGGCAGCATCGGCACGCTCTCGCGTGAAGGGCTGGCAGCGCTCCTTGATCTGCTCGCCACGCAACCAGCCGCCGCGATCACGCGCCGCTACGGCATCCAAGAGGCGCGGGTGCCCCTGCTGGCACCGGGGGCGATGGCCTTGCTGGCGGCGCTGGACCGGCTCCAAGCGGAGGCGATGCGGGTCAGCCAGCGGGGCATCCGCGAGGGCGCGATCCTGACGTACGCGCGTGTCGGTGATGGCTGGCTGGAGGCGGCGATGGTTGGGGTGCTCTAGCCACCTGCTCCCCGCTCGCGGTGGCCTCGCCCTCTCCCGCCGTCAGTCTGGTTCCGTGACCGCATCCGACCACGTCAGCCCGGCCTCGGTGAGCGCATCATCGAGGACATCATAACGCGCGAATTGTGTGACGCGAGCGCCACGCACACGAAAACGCGAGGCGAGATCCCGCTCCCCCGTCACCGCGCCAGTCTCGACAGAACGCCACACCCCATGCTGCGCGACGACGACCACATCGCCCCGAGCAAACGCCCCTCCCGCACAGAAGCGATGTCCCCACGCGGATGCCCCGCTCAGGCGCACCACACCCGACCGCGCTAGTAGACCAAGATCGGCGCGTACAGTGGCATCCACGTATAGACCCAGGCCATATTTTGCAGCGGCAGGTTGATGCAGCCGTGCGAGCCGCCGTTGAAGGCCGCGGGATCGAAATGCGGCAGATTGGTGCCAGGGCCGAATTGGGAGCGCCACCAGCCATCATGGACGAAGAAGCCATAGTTGGCGAAGAGGATGGCATAGTTGATCGGCGTCGGCGGGTACCAGAAAGGCGAGGTCTTCGGTTCTGGCGAGGTGAAGATGGTCGGGCTGACCTTATACATGGCGCTTTGGAGGCCTGGCGGCGTCGGCAACTCTGGGCGCCCGGTGGTCACATACGACCAAAAGACCAGTTTGCCATTCTCGTAGAACCGCGCGGTCTGCTCACGCAGTGAGACGACCAGTGTCTTGCCCTGCGTGATGCCGTAGGTCTTCATCAACTGCATATCGGTGGCGTGCGCCCGCGAGTGCGGCGTGGTGTCGCGCATATTGTCAATCATGGCGCGCAAGTTCGTAATCAGTTCTTGGATGTCGTCGTCGCTCGCCTGGTAGTCACTCTGCGTCTGCGCTTGGTTGAGCACGTCGGTCACGTCAGCGAGGCCATTGGTGGGGCTATCGGCATACTCATACGCGGCGGGCCACTTCGTGCCGTCGAACGGATTGATGACCGTGAGCGACTGCCCATACTTGATCAACTGGCGCAACGTCGCCAGGTCGTGATAGGCCTTGCCGCGAATGAGCGGCAGGGCGATATTCGCTACCTGCGTGTTGATGGTCTGGGCCAGCTTTTGGTAATCAGCAAGGGAGCGCGCCGCGGCCAGCGCCTGCGCATCTTGGTCGTGATCCTTTTGCAGATCTTTGGTGCTGACACCATAGGAAGCGAGGAGGGTGATACGTGCCTGGAACGAAGCGAGCAGGGCCGAGCCGACGTAGGGCAGTCCTTCACTCTGATCAGCCACCAACTGGAGTATCTGGCCGTCAATAATCTGCTCAAGGATCTGATAGCGGTCGGCGGAGGCCGAGTCGCGGAAGGTCTTGAGGTCCGCGGTATACTCGGATTGCGCCAGGGTGGTGTTGATGCCCGTACTGCCGAGCGCGCGCAGCACGCTCTGGAAGTCGTTCAGCTTCAGATAGGCCGGCCACATGGCGTTGAGCGCCTCGGTCTGCGCCTTGGCGAGGGTGTCTACGCGGACGTAATCGCCCGCTAGTTTGGCGGTGGTGAAATCCTGCTGGGCCTGCTGGAGCCGCGCCTGATAGGCGCTAGACTCGCCGAAGCCCTGCTGCCGCCGCTCGTTGAGTGCCGTGGAGAACGCTTGCAGATCGAGGCCAGTCTGCTTCTTGAGGGTATCCGTCGCGGTTTGTTCGACGCCGAGCAGTTGGGTATAGAGCAGCGAGTAGTTCGAGGCGGCGTCCTGGTAGTTGTAGGTCCAGCCGCCCTCGCCGTTGGCGATCTTCGCTTCTTGCTTCTCGATCGGTTGGAGCATGCTGTTGGGAACACCCAAGCCGCTCCGCGCGTGCCCAAGCTCCTGGTCCAGCTTCGCTTTATTCTGCTGTGCCAGCGCCTGGTTGGCATCAGACCCGCACGCCGAGAGCAGCATCGCCGCCACGACCATGAACAGCCCCACCAGCGAGAGCGCTGATCGGCGCTGGGGCGCGGTATATCTTCCTCGATGCCAGCTATGCTCCTGCCTTCTCACGACCCTCATCCTCCTGCTTGAGCATGGTGCGCCATCTTCCGCGTCACGGGGGCAATCGTCTATTCGGGCGCACAGACACCGTACCCTCTAGGGGTTCTCCACGCTATAGGTTACACGTTTCTTCGGGCACTGGAGTAACGCGGCTACGAAAGATCATAGGGCGCGACGGTAGAGACCGGCGTGTCCATAGGGCGCGGCCCCCCGGCTGTTTCAGGTGCCAAAGGGTGGCCGCCCGCCGCCGCCCAAGCCCCCCAGCGCGCCCAGGCCGCCCAACCCCCGGAGGCGCCCGCGTCCACCACCCTTCCGCATCGCCATGACCTGCTTCATCATTTTCTGCGATTGCTTGAATGAGGTGAGCAGTTGGTTGACATCCTGGGGCGTCGTGCCGCTGCCCTTCGCGATGCGGCGCTTGCGGCTGCCGTTGATCATCTCTGGGTAGTGGCGCTCCTGCACGGTCATCGAGAGGATAATGGCCTCGGCCATCTTCATCTGGTCGCCTTCCAGCGCCTCTTTGACCTCGGGGTTGCTGAGCGCTTTACCCATGCCGGGGAT
>JADMIN010000800.1 GCA_015478575.1 Ktedonobacterales bacterium
ATCCGGAATAGCGCACTGACCAACCGCTCGCCGAAGATGGACCCGAGCGCCACGGCCAGCAGCAGAGTCGGCAGCAGCATCGTTAGTGTGCCGCGCGCGCTCGCCTGAATTGCTTCTGAGCCGCTGGGCAGAGGACGCAGCAAGCGCGCTATCCGTTCTTTGAATGCAATCGGATCGCCGGCGAGCGCCGCCTGCAACCGTAAATCGGGTTTTTCACCTAAACGCGCGCAAGCCAGAACAGCGTCAGCCAGATCGGCGCCTTCCACTCCCGCGCAGCGTGCCTCTTCGTCACGCGCCAGTTCGAGCGCGAGCAACCAGAGTCGCAGGCGCTGCTGTGCCTGAGGCCAAGGCCACTGGAGATCGGTCATGAGTTGCGCCAGCCAGATCCGCAGCGGGTCACGATGGCGCACGTGCGCGCGCTCATGTTCGAGCGCAGCCTCCATCACTCGATCGTCAAGTTTCTTGGCCAAATAGGGCGAAAATAGAATCCGTGGCGCGAGCAAGCCCACGGTCGCCGTGCCGAGATCATCGCTGTTACGAAGCAAGGACCAGGTCGCCCTAACCGCGGCTCTGGCAAAAAGAAACAGCAGGGGAATGCTCGCGAGCAAAATCGCCGACGGCACGCTCTCCGGGGTCGGATCTGGCTCCACCAGCGCCCATCCACACAACCAGGCCGCGATCATCAATCCAGGAATTACTGGTAGCCAAATCCGTTCCACATCAGCCGCTCCAACTGCCGCCCGCTGGCGCCACCCGCTTGTACAACTGGCCACCACCCGCATGCGAGAATCGCGACGCCGCTCAGCAGAGCAACCAAAAGGGTCAGAAGGGACTCACGTTCCATGTTGTGACCTCCGCCGCAAAGCGACCGCCCGTTCGAGTTCGTCAAGTAGGCGAGGGTCCAGCGACTCCACGGCTTCAACCAATGCCGCCACCGCGGTATGCGGCCGTTCGCCAAATAGTCGGCCCAACATCGTTCGTGCGCGCGCACCTTCCACGGCTTCGCGGGCAACCCTCGGGCGGTAGACGAAGGCCTTGCCCTTGCGCTCGCGACTCACCAACCCTTTGTGGTGCAGGCGATCCAGAACCTTGGCGGTCGTCGTGTAAACCAGACTGGAGCGCTCGCCGACCTCACGATGGATTTCGCGAGCCGAGGCGGTCCCGAGTTCCCAGAGCTTCGCCAGCACCGCGTACTCCAGATCTCCGCCGGGAAGACGAATTTTTCTCATCGTCGCCATACTACGACGCTCGTCGTAGACAGTCAATTCAGAAAGACAGGTGCCCTCTCTGCAGCGCCGCGCTGAGAGCCATTCTGCGAGCACTCCATTAAATTCCGGCTTCGCGGCTCACTCAAGCCGTCCCCTACGCAGCTGCGGCTCCGTTTCGTACCGCATTCAGCGGTGGCGCTCGCTCCGCGGGCATGGCGCGCCACCCCCTGACGCCGGACGCTTCGCTTGTCACGCCGTGCAGCGCTCCGCTTCGCGCGTCCC
>JADMIN010000801.1 GCA_015478575.1 Ktedonobacterales bacterium
GAACCAGCCACCGTAACCGTGTCTTCGGCCAGCCAGCAGCGCACTCGCTGGCCTTCCCAGCGCCCCTCGTGCCGGCGGAACTGGTCCCGCGCCAGGGCAACATCGCCGCGCTGGTAGGTGATGAAATCCAGGCCCTGCTCGACCAGCCAGCGGAATAGCTGGCCGTCGTAGCCGCCACGGTCGAAGATGACGGTAAAGTGGCGCTCGTCGCCCAGTACCTGGCGGATGGCCTCGATGACCTTGGGCAGGCTCTTGGCCAGGTTGCCGCTGACGTCCTCGGTCACGACCAGCAGCGGCCGGCCGCGCAGGTCGTTCACGAAGTACTGCTCGATGCCCGGCAGGGGCATGCGCCGCTGGCTGTTCCACACTTGCGGCACTTCCCGCTGGCCGCTGTAGACCTTGACGTGGCCGTCTACATAGAGGTAGGTGGCGTTGACCAGGCCCACCTCCAGCCAGCGCCGGGCCAAGCGGCGGCCCAGCTCAGCCGCCTGCCGCGAGGTGCAGAGCACCGCCAGCTTGCGCCGCAGCGTGCGCACGCAGGCCGCGCGCCCGCAGCCCAGCACCACTCCCAGGTCGGTGCGCAGCAGGTGCTTCACCCGCTCGATGGTGGCCTCCTGGAGCAGGGCCAAGCAAAAGAATTGGAGGAAGATCTGGCGTACCCCGAACCGCACCGCCGCGGCGAGCTGGTAGGTCTGCTCGGCCACCGCCAGCAAGCCGCTGACCTCCAGGGCGACGTAGAACAGCGTGAGTCCCATATAGCGGCTGCTGACCGTTGCCCCAGGCGGCACGACCAGCGTCCCGCCCGAGTCCGCCGACGGCTCCTCCGGCTCGTCGGCAATGCTGCTGTCTGGTTCCGGCGCCTCTTCAGCCTCTTTGACGTCCGCCAGATCAGCTCCCTCGACGAGGTCCAGGGACGCTTGCTGCACCGCCTGCTCGCGCAGTTGGCGCAGCAGGCGGGCTACGTGCTGCTGGGACAACGAGATGCCCAGGCAGCGCCGCACCTCCAGGGCAAGGGCCGCCGAGCTCAGACCGGCCGCCAGGCCGCGCTCCACCTCGGCCAGCACTGCGGGCGTCACCTTCTGTGGGCCACGCGGCCCTGGCTGGCGGTCGATAGTGGCCTCCACGCCGTCCTTCGCGACCTGGCGCGCGATGCGACTCACGCTTTTGGGGTGCAGCCCAAAGACGTGACCGACTTCCACCCGGGTGGCCAGCTTGGCATTCACGATCTGGGCCATCGCCAGTCGCTGGCTGGCCCGGTCGTCGGCTGCCCACTCGAACAGCAGGGTCGCCCCCATGAACAGCGCCCACCGTTCGCTCTCAGCGTCATGGAGCAGGCGCAGCCCATGACCAAACAGCAGGCCGGATGGCGGGCTGGGCTTCAGCACGGTGGAGCGGTCCGATTCACTCGAAGCTGACCCGCCGTGACACTGTTTAGTCTATCATAGCCTGCTTGCTATGTCAAGCCCAGTTTACCCACACCTCCCCTACAT
>JADMIN010000802.1 GCA_015478575.1 Ktedonobacterales bacterium
GGCGCTGTCGGCGGCGCGTGCTGCTCTGCGACGCGGGGCATCCGCGCAACGAGCGCTCGCATGCGCTGCACTGCTATCTCACGCGCGATGGCATCGCCCCCGCCGAGTTGCTGCGTCTGGCGCGCGCGGATCTGCGCCCGTATGAAACGATTGCGTCGCGGACGGTGGAGGTGACGGGCATCACCCGTGAGGAAGACGGGAGCTTCGGCGTCGCCCTGTCGGGGGAGGAGCGGCAGCGTGGGCGCAAACTGCTGCTGGCGACGGGGGTGAATGACGACTGGCCGGAGCTACCTGGCGCGGTGGAGATGTATGGCAAGAGCATCCACCACTGCCCGTATTGCGATGGCTGGGAGTGGCGTGACGCGCCGGTCGCCGTCTATGGCAAGGGCGAGGAGGCGGCGGAGTTGGCGCTGGAGCTGACTCGCTGGACGCGAGATATCGCGCTCTGCGGTGATGGCCCGGCCAGCATCGAGCCGAAGGCCCGCGAGCGCCTGACCCATCACGGCATCCCCATCCGTGAGGCGCGCATCATCTGCCTTGAGGGCACGGATGGCTATCTGGAGCGCGTCGTCTTCGCCGAAGGGGAGCCGCTGGCCCGCCGTGCGCTCTTCTTTAGCGCGCCCCAGCATCAGCGTTCGATCTTCCCCGCGCAGCTTGGCTGCGAGTTCACCAGCGATGGCGCGGTGAAGACCGATATGAACGAGGCGACGTGCGTGCCAGGTCTCTACGTCGCGGGGGACGCCTCGCGCCGCGCCCAGTTCGCCATCGTCGCCGCCGCCGAGGGGGTGCTGGCCGCCGAAGCGATCAACAGCGCGCTGCTGAAAGAGGATCTGGCGCGGGCAGACGCCGCGCTCCATTGAGAGGATGCGTCGAGCCTGTTCACCTCCACACTCCGCAAGCAGGGCCTAGCGCTCTTGGCGCCTCCGAAGCCGTCTTCACCGACCACCCGCTCTATCCTGCCTTCGCCTGAAACAGTTCCCTGGGGACATCTCAACCGCACCACACCCGCTGAGGCTTCTCCCCATTCGGCCCGTCTATCGCGTCGCCTATGGCGTCGCCTGGACACATGTACCTGACCTGAACACCCGCTACGCGCTCAACTCGGGCATCCCGGTCAGATGCATGATCTGGAGCCAGGTCGCGTGATCGGGCCAGAAATGACGGAGCGGAGATGGGAGGCCCAGGGTAGTGAACGAAAGAAAGCCGCAGGACGAAGGGTAGCCCTGAACCTCTTGGACAGGAAGGCCATGAAAGGAGAACTGGAAGTCATAGTGAAAGGGGCTGCTTCCCGCGGTACAACTGAATGTGGCAAAAGGCGAGACGATTTTGGTGTCGTTGAGCCAGGACTGGAGTGCCCGCACCTTCGCCCCATCAGGAATGGTGACTGAATACACCGTCTCTCTCGCTACTCGAACGAGTGAGGAACCCGTCCTGTCTGAAGTGTACCCCAAAGTCAAGACAGCTTTGGGGGCAAAATAGATTAAAGGAG
>JADMIN010000803.1 GCA_015478575.1 Ktedonobacterales bacterium
CGCCCCGCTTTCGTGGCTCCCGCTTTCGTGGATGGGGTACGGGAGGTTGCATCGTGTGGGTTCAGGATCCCCCCAGCGTTCGCGACGATGCTCTCCCGCATCACCGCACGCCATCGCGGCAGAGGCGTATGGGAGTCGAACCCACCCACGACCGCTCGCGCGGTCGTGCAACGGTTTTGAAGACCGCGAGGCCCACCGGGACCCCTCCACCTCCGTGGCGCGGACACCCTGGCATGTGCCAGCGTCCGCACTGGGAGCATGCCACGAAGCCGCGCCGCGCGTCAACCCGTCGCTGCAGTGGCGCGGCCCCTCCCTCCCCGTTCGCGGGAACCGCCCCAGCCTCAGAACATCAATGCTGAGTGCGCGCGGACTGCTGAGTGCGCGCGCACTGCTGAGTGCGCGCGCACTGCTGAGTGCGCGCGGACGCTTGACGAAGGGACGACACTGTGCTATGGTGTGGGTGCGTCGGGGCGTAGCGCAGCCTGGTAGCGCACCACAATGGGGTTGTGGGGGTCGGAGGTTCAAATCCTCTCGCCCCGACCAGAGGCGGCTTTCCCTATAGGGAAGGCCGCCTCTCCACATTGCTGGGCCATTGCCGCGCATGTTGCATGCGTGTCTACCCTTTGCTACAGTTCTGCATGGAGATCTCCCGGTCGGCGGCGTGTCCTGGCCGCTCGCTAGCCTGTCCGGGCGCGCATGAAGGGATGAGCGGATGGAGGTGCGGCTTGCCGCCTTCAAGGCGGCGTTTGATGGCGTGTATCACCGTGCGCAAGCACTCGCCGCGGCGGGACGGATCGAGGCGGCCGAGGCGGCGGCGGAGACAGCGCTACGGGTGGCGCACGCCCTACTCGGCGACGAGACGGAGACGCAGCCTGTCGGCTGGCTGCGCGTCGCCCGGCTGATCACTGATATCGAGCGGCCCCTCATCGTGGACGCGCTGGGAGTCTCACGCGCGGGACAGTGCCTGGCACGCCTCGCCATCGCCTTGGACTTGCCTGAGGTCGCCTCGCTTGGCAATAGAGAGGAGATCGGCGCGGTGATCGGCGCCGCCATCGCCGTGGGCGCGCCGCGCTATAACTCCGGCGATGTGCGCGGCTGTTGCGCGATCTATTGGGCCACCCTGCAAACGCTCTTGGCCGCCCCCATCTTTCGCGGCATCTCCGGCTACGCGCGCGCCATCGCCCCCATGAAGGCGCTCGCGGAGCTACCACCGCCCGCCCTGCCCTTCGATGAGGCTGGCATTGACGCCTTTGCCTGGGAGCTGCGCCATGCCTTCGACGCCACCTTGAAGACCCTCAACTGAAGCGGCGCGTGATGCGCGTTAGGGCCTGCTCTCACCCAGGCCAAACGCTGGCTGGGCCTCAGCCACCGTAAACTCATGCTCGCGCAGCAGCGCCAGCAGAGCGTCACAGTGTGCCCGGTTGCGCGTCTCAAGCGTCAGCGCAACCTCCACCTGCTGGATGGGCAGGCGTGGGCCAGTACGGTGG
>JADMIN010000804.1 GCA_015478575.1 Ktedonobacterales bacterium
GGCTAACGTGGGACCGCGAAACCGCTCACCACCATGCGCGACCCGGTGCCCCACGGCATCCAGCATGCCGACTGAATCGTGGGCCGCGAGCCATGCCAGCATGTGCGCGAGGGCCGACGCTTGGTCGGGCAGATCGAGTGGTTGCGCGGTGATGATCTGGCCATCACCATCATGAACCCGCAACGTGCCCGCTCCCAGACCGATGCGGTCGAGGGCACCAGAGAACACCATGTGCTCTACCGCGTCCATCCGGTAGAGGGCGAACTTCAGGCCAGATGATCCGCCGTTGACCGCGAGGATGTCTGTCATGCGTCGCTCCTTCTTCCTTGCGTCTCGCCTCATGGCAGGCCACTCACCTAAGGCCTCGCCCATGCTCGGCGTCTCTGGCGCTCACGGGCGGGCTTCACGCATGCGTCCTTGCCATCGCATGCGTCCTTGCCATCGCATGCGTCCTTGCCATCGCATGCGCGCGGCTGCGCGCTTTACGCGGTGACGTTCCAGATTCCGCTCGCTGTGCCAGGCGGCAGGGTGTGTAACCGCCATACGAACTGGAAGGCATGCTCTCTCGTGGGTACCTCGAACACGACACCCCCTTCGATCTTTTGGCCTACCGCAAGCGTTCCCTGGGTGGGGAGCGCCGCTGTGTTCGCCAGACTGGCGGCACCAGGATCGGGTGTATAGGTCGTCCCTGAAGGCGCGCGCAGCGAGAAATCCTCCACACTATAATCAACCGAAGGTGACGAGGTGTTGGCGAGGCGGGCACGAACCACGATAAATTCGTGATTCGCCGCGGGCCGATGCGAAGCGTCAGGCGGAAGCACGCTCGCTGATAGCGCGGTTACCGCCACCTGCTGGGTCCTCGCGGTCGCTCCCATCGAGAGCGTACTGGAAGATCCTCCCTGTGGCACATGTTTTGGGGCCGAGTGGGTGAGGATGATGAGCGCGACCGTACCGACGACCAGCACTGGCACCGCCAAGGCAAGCCCAAGACCCCACCCGAGACGTGTGATTCGGAGGAACATACCTCTCCCCTTTCGCTCAAATACCGCATGTAAGGAGTGGGCGCTGATAGCCCTGATGACTCCCCTTGATACGCTATCCAGAGTATGGGGCCAGCGACTGAGTGCCACGTGAGCGCGACCTGATGCCAGACTGAGGCTGCCCACCCAGGAGCGGAAGGACAGCGCACCATTACGTTCCCCTGCTATATCGAATCAGCGCGGGAGTTGGTTGGTATGGTCGTTCGCGGGCGCGGTGCCTCGAGCTGCTGACGTGTGCCAGTCGCCCTTCCAATCGCGGCGGAATCGTCGAGATGGCTCGTCACCGCCTCTTTGGACTCCCTGTTCTGCCGGAATAGGGTCTTGATCGAGCGATAGACCACACTGGGGTGACGCAGCCCCTTGTAGATGGGGGCGACCTGCTTATCTAATCGAGAGGTGGTCATAAATCAAAGCCACGCCGGCTTGTATGCTGGTGTGGCTGGTC
>JADMIN010000805.1 GCA_015478575.1 Ktedonobacterales bacterium
GTGTATACCAGACGCCCAACTGCTCGCGTAGATGGGGGTCATAGGCCTCTAGGAACGGTTCATAGAAGTAGTTGACGGCGTCGCCCTCAGCAAAGGCGGCGGCGAAGAGGTCCCACGCCGTGCGGCGCAGTGTCGCCTCGGCCCATTCCAGCGGCTGGCGCATCTGTAACTGTTGGAGTTGGCTGGGAATGGCGAAATGCTCGAAAAGCTCGCGCAGCACGGGCAGATGCAGGTGATCGCCGGCCTCGCGCCAGCGGAAGCGCTCGACATCCGCGTTGGGATTGGCGCGGCTCCAGGCCACCCACGCGCTGAAGAGGCCGTAGAAGAGCGTCTGCACCAGCGAGGAGCGGAAGAAGTGCTCGCCTTGCTCATCCTCGAAGCGCAGCCCCAGCGCGCGTGAGAGTGCGTCGCGTAGGGGATCGAGCACACTCTTGGGGCCGTGTTCCAGTCGGCGCAGGGCCTCGCGCGCATAGCGGGCCAGGGCCTCGGCCAGGTCTTTCGGGCGCGCCAGTGGTGCTTCCCATGTCAGGACGGTGATGAGGAAGTCGCGCAGCCCATCCGCGTGGCGTCGCTCGATGCCGCTGGGTGGCGCGTTCCAGAACTCGGCCTCGCCCGAGGCCAGCGGATAGCGCATGACACACTCGACGTGCCCGGCGCCGCCCCTCAGCGGACGCACGAGCGCGAACTCGCGCAGGTTAGTAATGAGGCACAGGCCGTAGGTGCGCAGGTAGCCCTTCACCTGCTCGCTCTGGGCGAGGTCGTCGAGGGAGACGAAGGCGGGCTTCACCTCCACGGCGGCGCGTAGATCATGCGTTGTCTCGACTTGCAGCGCGTAATCGGGGTGCGTGGGGCCAGCGATATCATGGATGGCGACGACGCGCGGGCCGAGGCCGTGGCCAATCGCGTTGAAGAGGGCATCGAGCGCGGGGTAGTAGCTGCGCTCGTCGGTGGCGATGCCGCTGGCCTTGATGAGGCGCACATGGTTGAGGTAGTGGGCAAGCTCGCTCATGCGACCTCCTCGTCGGTGACTTTCCTGACGTAGCGTCCGCTCGCTGTGGCGCATTGTAGCACATGCGTGGGGGGAGGATGGGTCGTGGGTACGGGTGTCAGTCGTCGGCGAAGAGGCCGCGCGGGATCGGCTCGTAGTAGCGGATCTGCCCCGCCATCGTCGCCATCGTTTCGGTCTGCGCGATGTAGCGGAGGTAGCGCCCCTGCTCGCCGATACGCACATTGTCTTTGAGGCGGACAATACCCGCGTGCAGCCCACTCGCTAATTGTGGCACAACCTTTGGGTTGAGAAAGTGGTTATCACTGGAGACAAGGACTCGTCCCTGAGCGGTGGCGAACGCCAATTGGTCGGCGTCGTCAATTTCCTGACCGGCTCGTAGCGCTTCCTGCGCGGTGAGGACATCAATGCCACGAGTACGCGGAAACCTCGTGAGCGGCGCTGATCTGACATGCTCGTCGAAATAGGAGTGTATGGG
>JADMIN010000085.1 GCA_015478575.1 Ktedonobacterales bacterium
CAACCGCTCGCCGAAGTGCCGCGCGATTACCCGATGACGGCAGCCCGTCGCCTTCGTGTAGGCCACCAGTGCGGCCACCTGGAGTTCGTGGCGCTCCGCCAGCGCGGCCAGCAACTCCGGCAGCAGCGTCCGCCCGTCAGCGGGCGGCGGGCAGATCTCCAGCAACAGGTCGCGCATCCCCTCGCGGTACTCGATCCACCCGGCATCACGCCAACCGAGCAGACGCTCCTCCAGCGCGGCGGGTGTCAGCGCGAGCCGCGTCGCCAGGAACGCCGGATCCAGCGTCTGGGGCTGGCCAGGATGCAGCCGCGCCGCATCCACCAGGGCACGGAACTCCGCGTCCGGCGGCGGCTCAGCGACCAGGCGCACGGTGGGCGCGCGTGGCACATCGGGATGCCGCCGCAGGAAGCCCGCCCGCTCCAGAATGCTCAAGGCCACGCGCGTCGTGGTCTCGTCCACGTTCTGCCCGGCACCCTGCCCAGCATCGCGCGTGCGCTGGATGGCCGCGCCCAGCGCGCGCTCTAGGTCGGCGGCGGAGACGCGCCCCAGGTTGCCGCCCCCTGGCGCGCCCTCGCGCACCAACGCACGCGCGGTGGCGTAGGCCGCGCGCAGCGTCTCAAGCGAGAGTTCATCCTGGCGGACGTGCCGCCGTAGCGCGGTCACGTCGGCGGTGGTGGTGAAGAGCACACAGCGCGAGGGCTTGCCATCACGCCCGGCGCGGCCCGATTCCTGGGCATAGGCCTCCAGTGAGCCGGGCAACTGGAAATGGACGATGAGGCGCACGTCGGCCTTGTCAATGCCCATGCCAAAGGCGACGGTCGCGACGATGATGCGTGCCTCGCCAGAGATGAAGGCGTTTTGCGCCGCGTCGCGCTCGTCGCGCTCCATGCCCGCGTGATAGTGGCGCGCGCGCACGTCACAGCGCCGCCGCAGGAAGCTCGCGACCTCCTCGCAGCCATCGCGCGAGCGCACATAGATAATGCCAGCGCCCGGCGTCTCGGCCACCACGCGCGCCAGCGCCCGCAGCCGCTCCTCCTTGTCGCTGACGTGGATCACCTCGTAGCGCAGATTTGGGCGGTAGATGCCGCGATTGATGACGCGCAGGTCGCGTTCCAGCGCCGCGGCGATACCGTCGCGGACCTGCGCGGTGGCCGTGGCGGTCAGCGCCAGCACGGGTGGCGGCGCCCCGCCTTCGCCAAGCTGACGCAATGCCTTGGCGATGAAGAGGTAATCGGGGCGGAAGTCGTGCCCCCAGAGGCTGACGCAGTGCGCCTCATCCACGACGAAGCGCGCCACCCCCGCCCGCCGCAGCGCGTGGATGAAGGATTGCTGGCGCAGGCGTTCGGGCGCGGCGTAGACCAGTTTATAGCGGCCCGCCGCGATGCCCGCCAGCCGCCGCTCGATCTCATCGCGCTCGACCAGACTATTGATGATGGTCGTCTGGGCGCGCGCCACGGTGGGCAGTGCCTCGATCTGATCTTTCATCAGCGCGATGAGCGGCGAGATGAGCACGGTCGTGCCGGGCAGCAGCAGCGCGGGCAGTTGGTAGCAGAGCGACTTGCCCGCGCCGGTCGGCATCAGGGCTAGCACATCCTCACCGCGCATGACGGCTGAGATGATCGCCGCCTGCCCCGGCCGGAAGCTCGCATAGCCGAAGATATCGCGCAGCGCTTCCAGCAACTCCGGTGTGGGTGGCTCGTCCTCGCTTGCCTCGATGGAGAGCAGGGGAAGAGCGTCATCGGTAGGAGCGTTGGCCGCGGCGGAGGCGGCCTGGCGCGTGGCCCGGCGGGCCGAGGCGATGGGCGCGGTCTCCCCCAGCCGCTGGCCCCGCGTCGCCGTGCCATCTGTCACGCCATCATACGTCTCGCGCCGCGCCGCGGCCAGCCGCGCGCGCATGGCGTCAGCGTCGCGGACGACGCTCGCCGCCCAGAGGTCGGCCAACTCTGCCAGCTCGTCCTCGTCGCCCAGCGCCACGGCGGCGGCCCGCGCCCCGCGCAGCACCCAGGCTGGCGGCACGCCAGAGTAGGCGGCCAGGACCTTGCTGATGAGGGCACGTGCGCCCACCGCGTCACCCTGGGCGGCCAGGCAGCGCGCCAGGCCCAGTTGCGCGCCGCCGCTGGCTGGCGCCATCAGCAGCGCCCGCTGGTACGCCGCCGCGCCCGCTGTGGCATCCCCTGCGCTGATGGCGACCTCGCCCGCCAGCAGCCAAGCCGTCACACGGTCGCCGGCTTCTTGGGTGAGCCGCTCGGCGAGCGCGCGGGCCTCATCGTGCCGCCCCAGCACGGCCAGCGCTTGGGCGAGTTGCTGGTAGGCGCTCAGCGCCTCACTGCGCGCCAGCCGGTCCTCCAGCAGGGAGCGCGCGTCGGCGGGGTGGTCCAGTGCGAGGGCCAGCGCGGCCAGGTCATCATCCAGCTTCAGCGTCTCCCCGGCCAGGGGCCACAGCCGCTCGAAGAGGCGCTGGGCCAGCGTGCGCGCGGCGGCCACGTCGCAGCGGGCGAGGAAGAGCGCGAGGGGCAGCGCGAGCGCCACGGGCAGCCCTTCCAGTGGCTCTCCCTCCAGCGGCTCCCCCTGCTCGCCTTTCGTCGGAGGCACTGGCGCGGCGACCTCGGCCAGCAGCGCGGCGACGGCCGCCGCCGCATCAGCTTCCCGCGCCGCATCAGCTTCCCGCGCCGCATCAGCCTGCTCATCCGCCATCGTCCGGCCATCCTCTCGCGCTTCGCCCTTTACGCCGTGATCAGTATAGCGGCGGCAGCGGCAAAAAGCAAGCGCACATGGCAGAGGTGGTGTGTGATCAGCCTCCCGCGGTGATCAGTTGTCGCAGGTCGCGCAACTCCTTTTCCATGCTCCGCGCCAGATATAGGCGGAGCAAGGGCTTGGCGGGTATGGCCCAGCGCGGCAACACGTAATCCTCGTAATGATAGATGGCGCGGCGCCCATCCGCTAGCGTGCCGACGATGAAGCCGCCGGAGACGCGGTTGCCCTTCACGGGCGGGTGGGCCTCCAGGCTGTGGAAGCCATGCTCGTTCAGTTGGTAGGCAAAGGCATTGCGCCAGGGGATGCCCATGAAGTGCCCGCGCACATCGTAGGTGCCGTGGTGCGCATCCTCTGGGTGAACGTCCACCGCGTCGGCCTTCACCTCGGTCTTCTCGATGTCCTTGATATTCTGTACCGCTGTCAGGGCATCCTCGTGGCGGCAGGCCAGCGCGATGCTCTTGGTGATGCCTAGATGTCGGTTCATGGCTGGCTCCCCTCATGTTGGACACTGACGGGCCACGCCGGAGGCGACTGGAGGCGACCGGAGGCGACCGGAGGCGACCGGAGGCGACCGGAGGCGACCGGAGGCGATCCGCTAGCCTGTCGCACGGGTCGCGCGGAGGGTTGTTTGGCATGGCTCTCTAGAGATGCGCGCCTCGCGTGTGCGCAGTGTAGCCCCATGTGCGCAGTGTAGCCCACCGACGGCGCGCGCACAAGGGAGGGCGTATCTTGCCCGCTTCTTGAGAAGGGCGCTCCGTGTGCCCGACTTCGGGCGCGAGCGCGTGCTCATGGTGGAGGGGACAGGGAGCGGTGTTCTCATTGGCATAGTTCCTGCCGCCATTGCTCCGCCGGGCGCGCGGAGAGCCGCCGCGCGCGGAGGACGATGGCAGACCATGGCAGCGAGGAGCGAGATATCACTCGCCGCAAGGGGGGTGATGAGGAGCGAGAAGGAGATCAGCAGATGGGATTGCTTGAGCGATTGATCGGCGGGGGCGCGCAACACAGCGAGCTCCAAAGCTTCGTGCAACGCTTCGAACAGGGCGCGCCGGAGCAGGGCTATTCAGAGCAGGAGGCGCTCAGCAACTACCAGCGGGTGGCGCCCCAACTCTCGCAAGGCGACTTCTTGCAGGCATCCGAGGCGGCTTTCTCGCGGCTCTCGCCAGAGCAACGGGGGCAGTTCGGCCAGATCTTGCAGCAGCAGGCGCAGCAGCGTGGCATCAATGTGGGCGCGCTGGGTCAGCAGGCGGCATCCGGTCAGGTGCGGGATCCGGGGCAGTTGGCGCAGTTGACGGGCGTCTTCCACCAGCGGCAGCCGGGCCTCCTCGGCGAGATCCTGGGTGGCGTGACCGGCGGAGGTGGTGGCGGAGGCGGAGGCGGCAGCCTCCTGAGCAATCCGGTGGCCAAGGCGGCGCTCGGCGGCATCGCGGCGATGGCGATTAAGCGGGCGATGGCGCGCCGCTAGCGCGCGGGTCTGGCGCGTGCGTCCGGCTGAGAGCTAGCCGAGATCCAGCACGCGCTGGCCCCTGATGGCGAGTTGGAGGGTAAGCCGCAGTTCGGGGTCATCCAGGTCATGGTCCAGCAGCTCGCGGGCGCGGTGCAGCCGGTAGAGCAGTGAGTTGCGGTGCAGATGCAGGTGGCGCGCGGCTTCGGAGAGGTTGCCGTTGCTGGCGAAGAAGACCTCCAGTGTCTCGATCAAGGCGTCGCCGGTGCGCCGGTCCGCGCGCAAGGGCGCCAGCGCGCGCTCGACGAAGGGCGCCAGCTCGCCGCTCCGGCGCAGCGCCAGCAGCAGGCGATAAACGCCTAAGTCAGTGGGCCGGGCGATGCGCCGCGGCCCCAGTACCTCGCGGCCCAGTTGCTCGGCGGCGCGCGCCTCGTCGGCGGAGCGGCGCATATCCGCCGGGGCGGTCGCTGGCTCGCCCAGGCCCGCCGCCCAGGTGGGACCATCGGTGCCGAGCGTGCGCGTCAGCAGCGCCTCGGCCCGTTCGATCATCTCCGCCGCGCCACGCTCTGGCGTGAGCGGCAGCAGCGCCACGACCTCCGCGCCGCGCGCCCGTATCCACGCGCCGAGCGTCACCTCCAGTGTCTCCGCCAGCGCGGCGGCCTCGCGGGCGAGCCGAGGGAGCGCGGCGGCGCCGTCGTCAGCGGGCATCAGTTCGATCCAGAGGATGGCATGGGGCTGGGTGAGATCGTAGCCGAGCTGGGCGGCGCGGGCACGCATCTGTGCCTCGCCCGCGTAGGTGCCGGTGAGCAGGGCCTCCAGCGCCTCGCCGCGCAGGCTGGCCCGCACCTGCGCCTCGTTGACACCGCCAGGTGACGAGAGCACGCCAGCGGATGGGCGCTCGCGCTGAGCCACGACGTAGGCGATGACCTCGCGCTCGATGCCAGCCAGCGGCGTGCGCGGCGGCAACTCGATCAGGGGGATGGCGTGGCGCTCGGCCCGCGCTCGCGCCTCGCGTAGCGCGTGCGCGTCGTCGTCGCCGGTGGCCCGCGCTTCCTCCAGGGTGGCGATGGCGATGGCAGCGGCGCCAAGCTCGGCCAAGTCGTCTACCAGCCCAGCCAGGGTAAGCGCATCCACCTGGGCGCGCAACAGCCGCAGCGTGGCCAGCGAGAGCAGCGTCAGCTCGCCGCCAGTGAAGCCTTCGAAGGCGGGGAGACGGGCGCGCATCGTGCCCGCCCACGTCACCGTGCGCTCGAGGCCGCTTTCGCCAGCGAGGAGCCGTGGCTGCCAGCGAGCCAGCAGCGCCAGCACCTCGCGCACCGTCACCGCGCCGCCCGCGCTCACACGTCACCTCCCCGCCTGGTTCGCTGTCTAGCTTTACGCTTGGTTTGTCGCCTCCCCCAGTGCCCGCGACCGCGCATGGCAGCGCGCCGGTGTCGCTTAGGGGTGCGGGGGAAAGATCGTGATCGCCTGGATAGTCGCCAGCCCCGCGTCGGTGGGGTCGCGCCGTCGGGTGGCGCGCGGCGGCGGTGCCACGGCGAAGCTCATGCCGGGCAGGGCGCTGGCGCTGGGATTGCCGACGTCATCTTCGCCGATGGGGCCGAGTGCGGCCTCCGCCTCGCCGAGCGTCGCGCCGATGCCAACTTTCCCTTGTATCGTACCACGGTAGTCGCCGCGCACCATGACCTGGATCACCGCGCCATCCTCCGCCCAGAAGTCCACCGCCGCCGAGCGGTAGCGGAGGATGCCGGTGGGCACCTGGACGCAGGTGTTGATGACTGGCTCCTCGGTGAAGGCACGTGTGCCCGCGCGGCGCAGCACGTCCGCGGCACGCGCGCCAAGCGCGATGCCCGCCGCGCGCTGGCCGGGCACGATCGGCGCATCCAGATCGAGCATGGGGCGGTTCCTCTCATGGGGCGGGCGAGCGGGTGCCAGTCGGCCTTTGCTCTGGCGGGCGATGACGGGCATCGCGCGACCGCGCTCGCGCCGCCTCGCTCTAGCGTACCACCCGCGGCGGGCGCAATGGGGATCCTGGGGCGGTGACGGTTCACATCCACCGCCAACCGCCGCACTGGCATGTCCGAATTCCAAGCGCGCGGAGGAATAGCGTGATTGAAACAGGTGAGGCCCCGCTGATTGCCAGTATCGCAGGCGCACGGAAGAATGTGCTACCGGAAGGCTCAAGTTCGCGGCATTGGCGCGCCAGCATGCGGACGTCATAGCCCCATGGTCCCGGCCATCGGCGCCGGATTGACTGGCGGCGGCTTGTGTGTTAAGTTGAACGTGTGTTCGCTACCGACAACGGTTCAGGCCACCGGCGCGATGGGAATGGATCGGCGGCGGGTGGCCGCGAGAGGGAGGCAGAAGCCATGGAACTTGGTGTGGCAGGTGCGACGGTCTTTCTGCCCGGCGCGCTGCGGGCGCGAGTGGAGGGTGCGACTACCCTGCGGGTGGCGGGTGGCACCGTGCGCGAGATCATCGCCGCGCTGGAGGCCCGCTCCCCTGGTCTGCGCTTCCACCTCTGCTATGAGACGGGTGAGTTGCGCCCCTTCGTCAACGTCTTCGTCAATGGCGAGCATGTGCGCTACCTTCGTGGGCTGGAGACCCCCATCCCTGATGGCGCCCGCGTGCATATTCTGCCATCCGTCGCGGGCGGATGAGTGGGCAGTGGATGAGCGGGCAGTGGATGAGTGGGCAGCGCGTGCTGGGTGGTAGCGCGCGCATGGCCAACACCTCTGAAAGGGGAATGAGATGGCGACTACCGGCAGGTACCAGGCGGGCACGACGCTGCTGCTCGTCGGAACGAAACGCGGCCTCTTCCTGTTGACCTCATCAGATCGGCGGCACTGGGAGCTGGCGCCCACGGCGCCTACCGTCGGGCATATCTTCTTCGCCGCGCTCGACCAGCGCCGCGACCCGCCGCGTCTCTTTGCCGCCGACAACGGCGACTTTTTCGGCTCCTTCCTGCGCTACAGCGATGACTTTGGTCAGACGTGGCACGAGCCAGAGCGCGGCATCCAGTTTGCTGAGGGCAGCGGCCAGAAGCTCAAGAACATCTGGACGCTCGTTCCTGGCCGCGCGAGTGAGCCAGAGACGGTCTACGCCGGTGTGGACCCCGCCAACCTCTGGATGAGCGGGGATGGTGGCGTGACCTGGGCGCTCAATGAAGGGCTGGCGCATCACCCCACACGCGCACGCTGGGAACCCGGCGCGGGTGGCCTCTGTCTGCACACCATCGTGCCTGACCCCTCGAACGCCGCGCGCATGTGGGTGGGCATCTCCGCTGTTGGGTGTCTGCGGACCGATGATGGCGGCGCAAGCTGGACCTTCGCCAACAAGAATACCCGCTCCGACTTCCTGCCGGAGCGCTACCCAGAGTTTGGCCAATGCCTGCACCGCATGATCCAGCATCCCACCCAGCCCGACGTGCTCTACCAGCAGAATCACTGTGGCATCTATAAGAGCGTCAACGGCGGTGAGGACTGGCTCGACATCCAGGCCAACCTGCCCTCTGACTTCGGCTTCCCCATCGCGCTCGACCCGCACCATCCTGAAACGCTCTATACCGTGGTCGAGAACCAGGCGCGCAACAACGTCACTGACCAGTTCACCGTCTATCGCACCCAGAACGCTGGCGAGCGGTGGGAGGCACTGACCGAGGGGCTGCCTGGTGGTCCAGGCGTGCGGTTAGGGGTGCTGCGTCACGGCATGTGTACTGATGGGCACGATCCCTGCGGCGTCTACGTCGGCACCAACACCGGTCAACTCTTCGCCAGCGACAATCGCGGCGACTCTTGGCGCCTCGTCGCTGACTTCCTGCCGACCATCTACTCCGTCAGCGCCGTCGTGCTGGCGTAGGCGTCGTGCTGGCGTAGGCGTCGTGTTGGCGTAGATAACGCTGGCCCCTCTCCCTGGTGTGGGAAGAGGGGCCAGCAGTGTAGGGCGTAGCGCTCATGTGTGCCGCGCTCATGTGTGCCGCGCTCATGTGTGCCGCGCTCATGTGTGCCGCGCTCATGT